>CAVIKO010000003.1:79237-88947 GCA_963643035.1 bacterium | reverse complement strand
ATTCAACACGAGGTTACAGGTCATAAAGTACCTTGCAGCCCCATGTCCAGCATCAATCCAATGAATCGAGGTATCCTTACACCAGTCAATACCGGAAGTGAATCCCCTGGGAAACCCAGACGGACAGAATAGATGCTCTCACGATTGCGGGTATTGTGTTGTCTGACATGAGCTTAAACTCTACCCAGACATATTATACCACAAACCGGAGGTAAAGTCACTATCCAGATACAGATTTCATCGGATAAATGAGCGAACAAAACAAAAAAAGTTTCGATTTTTTCTCATTTTCTTTGATTTTCACTTGCATATTTGTGACAAATCGAGTATACTATAAAAAGATATTCTACATGGAAAAAATTAAAATATAACGGAATGACACTCATCTAGCAACTTTGTCACCGCTTATACTTCGAAAGGGCGCGTTGACGGTATGTATTTATTTGTGACCTCCCATTTGAGTAGAAGCTGTTGCTGTCAGGTTATAGATGAGGAATCTTTCGCGTTATTTCAGAATTTCTTCAATTTCAACTCAGTCCTAATTTTGTGTCAGGTTAGCAAACTGTACAAATTATTGACAACACTAACGATTCAGCGGCAATCATTTTGTGCGTACGCAGGATACGCAAAACGGAGTGTGGATAAGAATGAACGCTCCTACGGACAAAGAGCTGCATGCTCTCGCGTCCGCGCTGAAACTGAAAATCGAACAGATGGCAGAGGGGATGCGGCGGCAACGATCGGCGTCAAGAAATACCGGCTGATCTTTTCTGAACAGCGGATCATTACGATTTCCGATTCCGCTTTGGAAGTGGAAGAAGACGAGGCGTTGTCCGCGTTTGTGAAAACAGTAATGGCGGTGACATTCCCCGATTATTTTGTAAACATCGATCCCTGCGATGTGCTGCATATCGTAAACGGCGCGGACTGCCATGTGGTGTCGTTTGCGCTGGAAACAGAGGATATTCCGGGACAGCTCGCCGCAAAGCTGCCGGAGAATCTCGCGGACGCGAAAAGGAATCATCGCCGTATTCTGTACATCGGCACAATCCGCTGCGGAACTGGAAACAGGCGTACAGAGCCGCATCGGAAAGGACGCTTCCTTTGTATGGGATAACCCACTGTCCCTCGCGCAGGAAGCCAATGTGTCCCTGATCCTCGCAAAATAATTCCGCGGTAAAAATTTTCCACGTCAGGCTTTCAGGCTTCCGGTATCGATTCTGGGGCCTGACGTGTGGAATATGGAAAACCAATCCAAAAGAAAGCATAAAAACATCACAAGATACCGATAGAGTCTGGTAAGTGAGGAAATGAATATAAAAAGCAAACTTTTACAACCTCTATGCCAAAATCAAAGATAAGAGCATCGCCGCCATTTAGTTATCTATTTACTGTTCACTGCATTTTCCTATCTTCTTATGTTGTTCTGCACGAAATCTTCTCCATTGTTCAAATTCAATAATTGGTTCAATGCTAATGTGTATTTCACTGTGGGAAAAGGGATGATGAACAGTAGAGTTCCATATGTGAATCTTATCGACAATAAAGGTCCTTTACAATAAAAATATTCACGGCAAGGTAAGTGCTTTTGCCGGATAATGATCAGGAAATACATATGTCTGAAAAATACACCATCAATGAGGAAATGTTCCGCATGATGACGGAATATTGCAATCGCAGCGATAACGGACCGGACAATCTGCGCCGTGCGGAAATTCTCGGATTGGGCGGTCGCGGAATCATGGTGGCACCGGGAGCGATCATCCGGGTGCCGCTCGACCAGATCGGCAAAAACTGTTTTATCGGGCTTTATTCCTACCTGAACGGCGATGTGACCGTAGGCGACAACTGCCTGATCGGTCCGCATTGTTCATTGGCTGCGGGAAATCACAAGTTCGATCCGAAAACGGGATGGTTTTCCGCCCGTACCGAGAAGGACGGCGACGATTCTATTGTGATCGGCGCAGGCTCCTGGCTGGCAAGCAATGTTATGATCTCCGCAGGCGTCAAGATAGGCAGATGCAACCTTGTATGCGCGGGCGCAGTCGTGACGAAATCCACCTCGGATTACGCGATCATGGCGGGTGTTCCGGCAAAACAGGTGGGTCGCATCGATCCGGAGACAGGCGCATACCATTGGTTTTCTCACGAGAAAAAGGACGGTGAGTGAATTGGCAATATTCCGCAAGACACCAACCGCGCTCGGACAGCTTTTTCCGCATCCAGCAGAGGGAGGTGTCACCTCGGAAACACCGCCGGTATTCTCATTTTTAGGCGATCCGGAGGTGTCCGATTACACGGTGCTTGTCTATGACGACAACGGTGAACTGGCATGGGAGGGAAAAACGGAAAGGATGGCGATCGTTCCGGAGAAAATTCTGCCGCCGGGTGCGTATACATGGGATGTGATCGCTAATGCCGGCACCACTGCTGAGGAGCACAGAGGAATTTGGTCGTTCCGGATTACCGCAGATGCCGTACCGTTTCTAAGACCGAGCGCGGTGGAAATCTGGAACGCGATCCCGGACGGTCATCCACGCCATCTCTTCACAAGGGAAGATCTGCCCGAATTGCGGAAAAGCCACAAGCGGGAGCTTGCCGTACTGCGCCGGAACGTCGCACTTGCCTATGCGGACGGACTACCCACGCCACCTCGATTTCACAAAGATCCGGATGCCCTTGCCTATCGGGAATATTTCGGCAGACACCGCGATTACTGCGACCGAAATCTCGTCGCTTGTGCACTCGCCTTTTTTCTTTTGGACGACCGGAACGCCGGAGCGTTCGCCAAAAAGCTCTTTCTGACCCTATGCGACTGGAATCCGCTTGGTCCCTGCTCCCTCTGCGGCGAATGGGGAGACGAGATCGGGCTGTCCCACGCGCGCTGTTTCCCAGCGGTATACGACCTTCTCTACGAGCTGCTCACGCCAAAAGAACGAAAATATGCGGCACAAACGGTGGCATGCTACGCAAGACAGTGCGAGGACAGACTGCGGCAGATCGACTTCTCGGCGAATCCGGGTAATTCCCATGCCGGACGGCTGCCTGCCTATCTCGGTGAAGCCGCGCTTGTATTGAAGGACAGCGGCGTCGTATCGGCGGAGGAGTGTATGCGGTGGCTTTCCTACGTTACGGAGATCTACGGCGGCATCTTCCCCTATTTCGGCACGGAGGACGGTGGCTGGGCGGAGGGTATCTTCTACGCGACCAGTTATACCAAGTGGTATCTGCCGTTTTTCAGCGCGGTCGCAAGATATACCGGAAAAAATTACCTCTCCCGTCCGTTTTATCGTCGATACGCGCAGTTCCTCCTGCACTTCTGCCACCCGGCATACGAGAATCACCCGTTCTGTGACGGATACTGGTGCCGTCCGGAGGATAAAGAATGGCCCGGATTTTTCGCACAAAATCCCATGCGGGTCTATGGAGAATTGAGCGAAGATCCCTCTGTACGGGAACGTATGATGGTATACCCCGATCCGGATGTGTATCTTCTCCATCTACTGGACATTTTCCTGCCGGTTCCGCCGATTCCAAACGCGCCGGCAGAACCGGTCGCGGATATGGCAGTGTTCCCGGAGTCCGGTTTCGCATCGCTCCATACGGACGTACGGCACATAGAGCGGGATCTGGCGCTGCTCATCCATGCGACCCCATTTGCGTCCGGCAGCCATCGTCCTGCAGATCAGGGATCGTTTGCCCTCTTCTATTGTGGCAAATCGTTTATCACCCCATCCGGATATTTCGGCAGGGAATACGGCACGGCACACCATATGCGGTACACGAATCAGACAATCGCAGCAAACGCGGTTCTCATCGACGGAGAGGGGCAGCCGTATCGGGATGTACACGCCGTCGGTCGGATCGTCGATTGGGGCGAAAAAAACGGTGTGTCCCATGTACGGACGGATCTGACAGCGGCGTATCCGACACTCACGCGGTATATCCGCACCTTCCGTCTGGCAGGACGCACGGTAACGATCACAGACGAGATAGAGGCGGATCATCCGGTAGCGGTGACATACAATCTCCATTCCTTGGCAGAGCCGGAATTATATGGAGAAAACGCGGCAATCACACGTCAGGTAGACAACCATACCGTCACCTTATCGATCCAACCGCTCATCGGGGTGCTTGCCGGACTGACCTGCACCAATCGGTTTGCTGTCGATCTGAACGAAGGCGTACCAAAGGAGTATCAGGTCACGATGCCGGAGCAGTACCATCTGTCATGGCAGACGGCCAAAAAAAGTGTACATACCATCGTGGTGCGGTACGCATTTGGAGAAGAATGATGGTATGCGTACACAAAAATCTAAGGAACCTCTGAATAAATCAGATTTTTGCGATAAAAGGCTGATTTATAGGGGTTTTTATCACAAAAACAACCTGCAATCATAGGCTTCCTAATTCTCCGCAACGCAACCGTGGAGGATGTCGCCATCCATGTTTTTTGAGAGCATAAACGGCATATTGCTCAATAAAAAGACAACCCCTACTACAATACGTTTTTTGCGAAAGGAGAAAGATACCCATGGCAAAATTTTGCACCGAATGCGGACACGCGCTCACAGATGAGATGACGTTTTGTTCGGAATGCGGCACACAGATTCCAAACAAAACGCCACAGGCAAATCCATCTCCGGAGAAAACGGAAAAGCCGCAGCAGCAAATGCAAACAAAGCGAAAACCGGCGGAGGAGGTGTGCCCGAAATGCGGCACTCCCTATCGATCAGGCGTTCCGTTCTGCACGGAATGTGGTACACGTCTCACAGAATCCCCTATGGCAAATCCGACGAATCCAAACCAAACGAACGTAAATCCTGCACCAATGGGCGTACCGTATGTCTCTGCATCTGTGCCGACAGCAGCCGATATGCCATGCGATAGAGCATATGGTGTGGTCAGCACCGCCGCGTTCTTCTGGCTCGATGTGCTGTTTAAGCTGCCCGGACTCGGCTGGCTATTCTGCATCATCCTGTCGTTCGCGCCGAAAAACGTTACTATCAAACATTTCGCACGTTCCAAGCTTGTCATACTGGTTATTGTTGTGATCTGCGTGGGAATTGCCTATGCGATCCTTGCTATCTTCAGCGATCAGATTGCTGCGGCAATGCAGGGTGTCGTGTCCGATCTGCTCAGTTGAGCCATATATACCGAAAAAGACCTTTACCAACCGCAGCAAAGGTCTTTTTATGAATTTCTAATGTTGTCGATTGACTTTTTGGGGATCCGTGGTATACTGTTGAAAATGAATCCATAGGAGAAGCGATAATGCCATTCTTTTTTGAATCAATCTTCCCCATATTTTTCTTCCTTACGTTCAGCGCGTTTTTTGTGATGTTTTTCTATGTTCTCGCCAAAAACATCCGCGAAAGCGTGAAAAACAACCATTCCCCGCGGTTGACCGTTGAGGCGCGTGTTGTCACGAAACGAATGTTGAACGGTTACTATGACGGCAATCACCGACATATGTCTCAGTATTACGTTACGTTTGAGGTGGAAAGCGGCGATCGGATGGAGCTGTATATGACCGGGAGCGAGTATGGCTTGCTCGCGGAAGGTGATGTCGGCAAGCTCTCGTTTCAGGGTACGAAGTATCTTGATTTTGAGCGGACATGCAAGACGGAGATCAGCGGCTGGCACAAACGAACGTCTGTTTGAAAACATCTGCTCCGTGTGTTGTAAACGAATTGTGAAACCCCTTGACTTCCACCGTCGAATTTGGTATACTCACCGCGTAGATGCTATGCGGAGAGGAGTGTGCTTGTGAAAAATAAAACGGCGCTGACCATCGCGATCGCCTGTATGCTTGTGGCGATTGTTCTGATGCTGACCCCGTGGGGGGCTGTGATGCGGTTCTCGGGCGGTCCGGACGATCTGTGGGTGCGCGAAACGTACTCGTATTTCAGTATGCTCGTTTTGGGTTATGGCAACATTTACCCCATGCTTACGGGACTGTGCAGTATCTTTACGACCGGAATTCTGTGCATCGTCTATTATGCAAATCGTATGCGGATTTTCGCTCTGATGTGTACTCTCGCCAGCGCGGCATTCTCCATTCTCGCGATAACGTTTTTCTCCGGCGCGTCCATTGTGAGTGCCGTGATCTCGTTCTGCTTGATCGGTTCCGCCATATTCCAGCTCGTGCCGAAAAAAATGCAATAAAAATTGCTCTGTAGCACAACACCTGATGCGTCCCCCTAGAGTGTACAATGTGTACCCTCTAGGGGGATTATATCTATCAATCCTTCTATTTTTCAGAGAAATTGTATTTTTCTCTTGACTCTACATTCGTTGTAGGGTGTATAATAAAGAAAAAACGGAGATGCACATGGTACAAAACGATATATCCCAAACCAAATCCTACACAGACGGCAGCGTGATACGCGGTATCGTTCGCTTTTCGCTTCCCTATCTCCTGTCCTATCTTTTGCAAACGCTGTATGGCATGGCAGATCTCTTCATCACCGGGCGGTTTGATCCCGTCGCGGCAACTACGGCGGTGTCCATCGGTTCACAGGTCATGCACATGCTCACCGTCATGCTTGTCGGCCTGGCGATGGGTGCGACTGTCTCCATCGGGCAGGCAGTCGGCTCGAAAAAGGATACCTCTCCCTATATCGGCGGAACCGTTTCTCTGTTCCTTGCCCTGTCCGTTGTACTGACCGCGGTGCTGTGCGTGTTGGTCAATCCAATCGTGTCCGTGATGGCAACCCCGGCAGAGGCCGTTGACGGTACCGTGTCGTATCTTCTCGTCTGTTTTCTGGGTATCCCGTTTATCACAGCATACAACATCATAAGTTCCATTTTTCGCGGCATGGGGGATTCCCGCCGTCCGATGTATTTCATTGCCGTCGCGTGCGTATGTAATATAGCGCTTGATTACCTCTTCATTGGCGCGCTCTCGCTCGGTCCGACAGGTGCAGCTCTGGGTACCACCCTCTCACAGGCAATCAGCGTGATTCTTTCCCTCCTTGTGATTCGCTTCCATGGTGCGGAAATGGGAATCCGGCTCCGCAAACGGGATCTTTTGCCAAGCAAAGAGGTTCTTGCCCGGATTCTGCGGATCGGCTTTCCCATCGCCATGCAGGACGGACTAATCCAGATTGCCTTCATCGTCATCACCGTGATCGCGAATCGGCGGGGACTGAACGATGCGGCGGCAGTGGGGATCGTGGAGAAGTTTATCAGTTTTGTATTCCTTGTCCCCTCGTCGATGTTGTCCACAGTATCCGCTCTCGGCGCACAGAATATCGGTGCCGGAAAGCCGGAGCGCGCACGTAAAACTCTCTATACCTCTATTGTCATCGCCGCCAGTTTCGGTCTTGCCGTCTCGCTTCTCGTCCAATGGATTGCGGAGCCTATCGTCTCACTCTTTACCGATCCTGTGGATGGCGCGGAAGTGGTGCGGCTCGGCGGTCAATATCTGCGCGGCTACATCTGGGACACTCTGTTCGCCGGAATCCACTTCAGCTTCAGCGGGTATTTCTGCGCCTGCGGTCGTTCGGAGCTTTCGTTTTTGCACAACATCACCGCAATCGTACTGGTGCGGATCCCGGGTGTATATTTCGCTTCGCTGCGGTATCCGGACACCCTGTTCCCGATGGGACTCGCGACGACCTGCGGCTCTCTGCTCTCCGTAGTCATCTGTGTGGCGGCATTCCTCATACTATGCCGACACAAAAACCGGGATGTGCGGAAATCCCTATGACAGGCGGTATGCACAATGAATAAAGAAAATCTCTTTGGAATTGGGGATGTGGCGCGGCTCTTTCACTTGAGTGTGAGCAGTCTGCGCCATTACGAAAATGAAGGACTGCTCAAACCGGAATATACGGATCCACGCACCGGATACCGCTATTACAGTACGCGTCAGTTCGAGGTGCTGAACACAATCCGTTATCTGCGTGTACTTGATATGCCGCTTTCCGAGATTGCCGATTTTCTTGGAAACCGGGATGTTGATCGGATAGAGGAAAAACTCCGGCAGCAGAAGGACGCGTTGGAAACAAAAATGCGGGAGCTTGCCCGGATCGAGCGTAAGATCGACAATCGGCTCCGGGGGATCGCAGATGCCAAAAACGCCCCTCTCGGTGTGATCCGCCGTATGCTGTCCCCCGGCGCGCGGTTTGTCTGGATGACCATGGCGGACTCGTTCCATATCGACAGCTTTCTTGATATGGAAACGCCGATACAGGACCTCATACACCGCACAGATGAAGCAGTGGTCTTTCTCGGTAAGGTTGGAGTCGGCATCTCCGCAGAGCATTTGACAAACGGGAGCTTTTCCGAATACGACGGCGTATTTCTCGTGTTGGACGACGAAGATCAGTACACCGGAGAGGTTATGCGTCTGCCGGAGACGGAATGCGTGTCGATCCGTTTCCGGGGCAGTCATCCGGAAGCCCCGGCGCAATATGAGAGGCTGCTTGCCTACATCCGTGAAAACAGGTTGCGCATCACCGGTTTTTCAAGAGAGATTACTCTCATCGACTACGGCTTCACGGATGACACGGAAAAGTTCGTCACGGAAATCCGTATTCCGATCGCCTGAATCGCCTCAACTGTACACGGCAACAAAAAGCGCGGGAATATCCACAGTGTGGATGCTCCCGCGCTTTTTGTTGTGATATCTTCTGCTACCGCTTCGTATGCCCATAGCCCGTCATTTTCACGGTATATTCGTTGTACCTTGCTATATAGCGGCGGTACTCTTTTTCGGACAGCTTTCCGGACGCATACAATGCATCCGCACGTTCCTGCAGCCGGATCCGTGCGTTTTGTGCCGCGTCCTTATAATTGTTTTCAAGATTCGCCTGCAATTCGTCCAGGATCTCGTCCATTTCCCGCACGGCGGCGGAGCGAAAGAGGCGGATCATTCCACCACCGAAGCGGTTGTTTCCGTTTCCAGCTGCAGGGGATCAACGGCGGCAGAGGCAGGGGCGGTGCGAATATCCGTGATGGTGACGTTGACCATCAGTTCCCGGCTGCGTACAGCGACCTCATCGCTCAGACCGAAATAGCGATTGCCATTTAAAAGGAAGAAGCCGTTTTCATCCACGTAGCCGGACACCAGAAACGTTCCGGTCACATCGATGCGGCAGAGATCGTCTCCGGCATCGCGCATATTCGGCACGTTGACAATATCGCCTTCCGGTGTGACATATTCTGTCATCGCCGGATCGGACAGCACCTCTTTTTTGTAAACCACGCCGAGATAATCCCCGGTTTCATCGAGATAAAAGGCGGAGTCTGTTTTCAGATACTTCTCCGATGTGCCGCGAATGTCCTTGATCTCAAAATCCACGAGGTAATCTTGCAAAACTTTCGTGCCATGCTGGAATTGTCCCGCAGAACAAACCGCGCAACAACGCCTGTAATGATCGCGACAAGGGCTACAAGGATGCACACATCCAAAGCTCCCATGCGCCGCTTTTGGGCCTTTCCACTGTTATTCATATAAAAGAGGCTTCCTCCTTCTGTCATTTTGAACGTTTTGTCACTCTGCTTCCGGTATCCGAAACAGTGCGTCGTCAAGCCCCGGATACACCGCATACTGATCGGTATTCATGCTGCATATGCACACGCCGTCCCGTTCGATTCGCAATTCCATGAGCAATCCCGAATCGATGGCGTAGCTGAACGTCCATGTGTTCTCCCCTGCAGTATAGACGGCAGTGATGTTTTTTGTTTCCGGGGAAAAGGAC
>CAVIKO010000003.1:78537-79227 GCA_963643035.1 bacterium | reverse complement strand
GTGTCAGATCGCTCCGGCTCTGTACAGCGGCAAGGGTGGGAAAGCCAAGCTCCGTATAGAGCGTGTTTTTCCCGATCGGTGTGACGCTTCCCGCCGCCGGAGTACCGCGATAACACGTACCTGCATCGGTGTCAAGAAGTATGACCTCGTCCTCCCGCTCAATCCGTGTCTGCCCGCCGCGCACATACAAATTCACGCTTCCATACAGCTTTTCTCCTTCTGTCGTCCACTGCTCCGTGATGTGCAGTCGCTGACGATATTCCGTCGGTGTGACCAGAGCGGTAAACAGCACAGCGGGATCGGTTTCTTCCGGTGTAAAAAGCTGCGCTGTCTCCTTCGCGCTCTCTGTCGGAAGCGACTGAAAAAACGCGCTATACAATTCTCCGTAGGATGCCGGCAGTTCCGTGCGCTCCTGCAGATGGAAAAATCGCTCCAGATACGACGGCAGTGACAGGTACCCGACCTTGTAGGCGAAAAAGTACAATCCGCCGCACAGGATCACGGTAATGACGACCAGCACAACGATCCCCTGCCATGTGCGCATGGGAGCGTTTTCCTCCCGCATACGCGGTTTGTCCTTCTCGTGTTCCATTTTATTTTCCTTCCGAATCCTTATCGGAAAGCATATTTTTGTTCGATGCGGCAGACTTATCCTTTTTCTTCCGCTTTTCCGCAAGCTCCGCCTTGTAC
>CAVIKO010000003.1:45149-78527 GCA_963643035.1 bacterium | reverse complement strand
GCCTTGTACTGTGCGACGGTCAGATCGTCGTCTGTTAGACCGGAATGACGGCGGCAGTCGGGATTGCGCATGATGATAAAGTTGGCGACAAAAATCACAAGTGCGATCACAGCGATGGCAATCGTCTTGAAAAACCGTCCCTCTGCAAACAAACTGTCGGTAAAGAATACAGCAATCAGTCCGAGAATGGCGCAAATGGCGTACAGAATCTTTACAGATTCCTTCTGGGTGAAGCCAAGATCGACGAGTCTATGGTGCAGATGCCCGCGATCGGCTGCGAACGGACTTTTTCCCGCTGCGAGCCTGCGGACGATGGCAAATAATGTATCGCAAAGCGGTAACGCGAATATTGCCACCGGTACGAGGAACGCAAGCACGGCATGGAGCTTAAATACGCCCTGTACCGACAGCACTGCCATTGCATAGCCGAGGAACAACGCACCCGTATCCCCCATGAAAATGCGTGCGGGGTTTGTATTAAACGGCAGAAAGCCGAGGCAGGCGGCAGCAAGTACCAACGTGATCAGTGCGCTTGTGAGATTGCCCGTCAACAGGATCACGCAGAAGAGGGACAGACTGGATATGGCGGAAATTCCGCACGACAGTCCGTCCAGACCATCGATGAAGTTGATGGCGTTGGTCAGTCCGGCGATCCAGAGAATTGTCAACGGCACAGACACAACGCCGAGATGCACGTATTCTCCGCCCAAATTGATGTGATCGATAACCGTCCCGTTTCCCACAGCAAATCCGGCGACAAGAAGCTGCACGATAAATTTTGGCCACGCAGGCAGACGGTAAATATCGTCTATAATTCCGAGCAGCACTAGAACGGCACCGCCGATCCAGACAGTCACAAGACTCCGGCTCGGTGTACAGAGCAACATCGTAGTGGCGGTAAATGCGAGGAAAATCGCCAGTCCCCCAATCCGCGGGATCGGCTTTGTGTGCATACGCCTGTCGTCAGCGGGCACGTCGATAGCGCCGATCTTGAACGCCAACACACGAACGGGCGGGGTCAGCGTATACGCCAAAAGAAACGCACAGACTGCGCCGATGATAAAATACATGGTTTGCACTACATTCAGATCCATCATTGCGCCGCCTCCGCCGTATCGGATTCACTGTCGGATTCCACTCCCGCCGCGCTGTCGCTCTCATCCTCGACCGACAGAATGGCGTCATCCGCTCCCACCTCGGTCAGCTCAATGCAGTATCCGTAGGTGCTGACCTCCGGCATCATCAAGCTGAGTTTCGCACCGACATAGATATCTTGACCACCGACAGAATAACTCCGATCCGTTTTTGTCACATCCGCCTCGATCGTAATGAGTGCGCGGATCTTTCCATCCACGGCCGGATACACCTCTTTCCCGGTAACAGAATCGTACTCGGGACGGCGCATTTCCGTGAACCGGAGATTCACCACATTGCCCAGGTAACCTCTCGCCACCGCATCCTCCACCCGATCCCCCTTGTGTAGGAAGGACTCAAAGGTTTCCGGCATATTCACGACCTCTACCACATACCGCAAAGTGACCGTATCCGTTTCCACGCCGCCGCTTCTGCCGCTCCACACAAAAATGTACAGAACCACGGCAACCGCAGCCGCAATCAAAAGCAGAATCAGCACATCCGTCACATTGACACGCAGCTTTCGTTTTTCCATATGAGACTTACCCCTTTCCGTTGCAGGCACCACTTTTGTCCCGACCGTCCAACCGAGCCGCGCTTACCTTGCGGATGTTCGGCGAACCATACCTTTTTTCCGGCACGGCAGATCGAGGGACGCGCTGTCCGGCTCCTCTGTTACGGTATTGTTCATGTAGTTGTCTGCACTCCGCACTGACGCAGACGTCAGACCGACGATGAGCCAGAACATGAGATAGACACGGTAATTGTACCAGGCGTAATCCGTCATTCCCTGCACAAGCACGGCAAAAATCCCGCACACAAGGGACGTTGTAAAGATACGGATCTGGCTCCGATTACGCGCGTCCTGCAAATTCCGTTCCGCTGTGGAATCACCGGCGGCATCGTGCATGGTACTGGGGCAGTTCACCTCCCGCGCCGTATACAGTCTCCAATAGAGCGTAAACACAGACTGGAGGAGCAAAAACAGCACGGCGACGAAAATAAACAGTCCGCCGATCCCGGTTTCAATCCAGATTTGCATAAAGAGATTGTGCGAGTGCGGAGCTGTCTCCACGCCGAGGTACGCATACATGGGATAAACCTTCCCCCACGCGCCCTCGCCAATGCCGATGCCTGTCCAACCGTAGTCGCGGATCATCTCACACGACGCGCGCCAGATGTACATACGGTAAGACGTTGAGGAATCGCCTAGGTTCCCAATACTTGTAAATCTTCCGATAATGGACGCAGGCAAAATATACGGCAGGAGCGGAATGGACGCGATTCCCGCGAAAATGATCCATACCGCGCGCCGATGCCAGATGAAGAGAAAGAGCAGCGCAGCGCCAATCAATCCGAGCCATGCCCCGCGGCTCCACGTCATAAGCAGGCATACGCCCATACAGCCGAGGCAAAAGAGTGCCGGAATCCGCCGCATCCCCTCTCCGTAGCCGACAAACATACCGACCGCCAACGGAATCAGGAGAATGAGATATTCGCCGAGCATATTCGGATTTTCGAGTGTCGATACTGCACGTCCGCTGATGGAGGTGAACATTTCGGAGTCCACCCACGCCTCCGCCATCACAGAGGAACCGGTCACATATTGGTACACGCCGTACAACGATACAAGCGTTGCCGAGAGCACAGACGCAACACTGCACCTCACCACCCATTCTCTCTCCCGCAGCAGCCATACCGCTTCAAAATATGCGGCAAGAAGACAGACAAAGAGAAGCGCGGGCTTACGTGACGCAGTGGAGAACGATACCACGCCGCCAAAGAAAAGAACCACGGCAAAGGCGGCGACCATCACATCTACGGCTTCCACACGGATCACCCGTTTGCCGCGGATCACCTTCAGCATACAACAGAGGAATACGTAGATTACAAGAGCGGCAAGGAGCATCGTCGGCAGAAACGGCATAGTAAAACAGAGTGCCATCACACCGATCTCCGGTTTGCAGAGGATGAAATACGCCAAAAGTGCGGCGCATAATCCTGCCAGTATCAGCACCGGGGAGAGCGAATAGGTGAGAATTCCCAACACCAGACCGCACACAAACGCCACATTTAGACGACCGACCACCAAGCCCTCTCCAGCAAGCATCACCTGTTCCGGGCGATAGCCGAGGACAGAAATGAGGGCGCGTCCCACATACGAAGCACAAAGCGCATCGGAAAGCGTCACCTTGGAGATGAGCAGCGGAATCGACACGATCACGACGAAGAGCGCGAAATACAGTTCAGGCGAATCGGATAAGGATACCACGCCGTCACGCAGAAGAATCCGGACAAGGGACGCACAGGCCGTATACGCGCCGAAGGAAACAGTGAACACGCCGAACACGCGAACCCGGCATCGGAGAAACCGCCGCATGATTCCTTCCATAAGAAGGACGCATAAACTTTCCTCTACAGAACGGTTGAAAGCACGGCGGAACGCGGCAAAAAGCCGACCGATTGGATTTTTGCTGCACCACTCTCCAAACGCGGAAGTCGCATTTGTCGGATATCCGGTGAAAAGCCATCCGAAAAAGCCGTTTGCAAAAGAGCGGTAGATAGTATGGGACAGATGATCGAGCGCGGTGAGGATCAGACTGCCGCGAAACAAGGACAGAAAAAAGTCCCGTACGGATTTTTTCAAGAGAGATCTCCTTTCCATCCACGGCTAGGGGCGTTTGCGCACAAATGACCATCTAGGGAAGGCGCGGCCGTCCATGTATTTTCACATCGTTACGTCGCCACCGTGGATACAGAGAGATATGAGTTGTCAAAAAACAGAGAAAGTCCGGGTGCAGATCCCGATTTCATGTACAGTTGTTGCTATTATACCGTATTCGAGGAGCAGATGCAACAGAAAAGCGTAAATTCTTTGTGTAAAATTCGGTTTTTGGCGCAGGGTACAGGGAAAGGATTACCGATTCCGCGCGTTCTCACACGGTACGCCGAAAAAAGTTCGTACGTTTTGCACAACGACGCACCAATGAAAAAGCCTCCGCGAAAGTACACGGAGGTTTCTTTTTCAAAAACCGTTCAGCGTGCGCCGTACAGTTCCCGAACGAGCGACGCACAGCCATCCGGCACCGCGCCGTCAAGAGGACAGCCATATTTCAAAAGCTCTCTGACGTACGTAGAGCTGATGCAGGCTTTTTCCGGCGGCGCAGGCAGAAAAATCGTTGTAAGCTCCGGATCAAACCGACGCATGATTGCCGCGAGATCGTATTCATACGCGAAATCCGTCCCGCTGCGCACTCCGCGGACGAGGTATTTCGCGCCAATGGAGGCACAGTAGTCGGACAAAAGCCCACTGTGTACCGCGGCGCGTACATTTTTATAGGGCTGTACGGCACGCTCGGCAATCCGCAGCCTGTCCACCGGTGAAAACATGCCGTGCGATTTTTCCCCATTTGCTACAATCACAACGTGTACCTCGTCAAAGATACCGGCAGCGGTGCGAATAAGCTCCATATGTCCCGCCGTGATTGGATCAAAGCTGCCGCTGACAATTGCGATTTTCATTCCGCGTTCTCCGATCCGGCGAGAGACAAAAGCGCGATCCTGGTTCTGCCATATACGGTGCTGCGCCGAAGCATGTACTGTGCCATCAGTTCCGCATCTCCGCCAAAGATCTCGTGCAACACCCGTTCGGCGTTCGCATCCTCATCCTTACGCACGGACAGACGGCGGCTAATCATCTCGGTATCGCATTCGCAGATAATGGATGCACCCGGTGCGAGAATGGAGGGCAGGAGAGCCAAAGCATCCTTCATCAGACCGGAGGCATACGGCGGATCAAGGAACACGATATCGTAAGCCTCCCGTCCGGCGGTGCTTTTCAGAAACGGTACAGCACCGGATACGGACACACGACACCGGTCAAACAGGTGGGTTTTTTTCGCATTGTCGATGATCACATCCACGGCGGCGCGCGATTCGTCGATGAAGGTGGCGCGTGCGGCTCCGCGAGACAGCGCCTCCAATCCAAGCTGCCCGCTGCCTGCAAACAGATCGAGTACTGCTCTTCCCTCAATATCGAACTGGATCATGGAAAACAGGGCTTCCTTGACTTTATCCGTAGTCGGTCGGGTGGCATCTCCCTCCAATGTGGCGAGCTTTGTCCCGCGCGCGCTTCCTGTAATGATACGCATAGGCGATTCCTTTCCTATATGATATGGCATCCGCGGCAGCTCAGGCGGTTGCCGTTATGATTGATTCTGATTCGTGCGGAAATACGCGTAAATCCGTTCCGCATCGGACTGGCTGATCCCTGGAATTTCGCAAAGAGGCGCGACCTCGGCTTTTTTCACCGCGGCAAGACTGCCCATACCGGACAACAGTGCTTTTGCCTTGGCGGGACCGATGCCGGGGATTTCCTCCAGCGTGGATGTTTTAAGCGTTTTGCGTTTTGCCTGCATCATCCTGCCAACTGTATACCGGTGAACCTCCTCCTGAATTCCGTAAATGAATCGAAACACGTCCATCTGACGGGAGATCTGGATTTCGTTTTCACCATCGGTCAGGGTACGCGTTTTATGAAACTCGTCCTTGACCATACCGAACACAGGTATATCCACATCCATCTCCGCCATAACCGCACGTACCGTGTGTACATGTGCCTCGCCGCCATCGAGCAGGAGAAGATCCGGAACCTTCTCCAGTGCCTCGTTCCGGCTCTCGTCCGCGCCATCGGTCATATGGGCAAACCGGCGGGATAACGTCTCGCGCATAGCGGCATAATCGTCTGCACCGTTCTGCCCACGCATTCTGAACGTCCGGTACCCGCTCTTATCAAATTTACCGTTCACAATCGTGATCATGCCTGCCGTGATATGCTCATCGCCGAGATTGGAGATATCATACGCCTCGATCCGCTCCGGCAGCACCTCCAGCCCGAGCATGGATGCCAGATGGACAAGGGTTTCCTCTGTATCGTTCTGTCGCTTGCGGGCGTTTTCCGAATGGGTGCGCGCATCCTTCACCGCCATATCGCAGAGATAACGGGAGGAACCGCGCTTTGGCGTGTGAATCTGCACCTTATGCCCTGCGCGATCGGTGATATAGGCGGCAAGCAGCGCAAGATCATGCTCCGGCAGTGCAAAGGAGAGTAAAATCTCGCTGGGGATATATTCCCTGCTCTGGTACAGACTCGCGAGATACGCCGTCATAGGAGAATCTCCGGTATCCGCCATATCCGCGTCATCCTCTCCCAGCAGCGCGTCGTTGTCGAACAGCACATGTTCACTGTCCGCGATATAGCCGCTGCGGATATAGAATACGGAAAGACAGTCGCGGAACGCAATCTCCCCTCCGTAGGACTTCATGTACAGTCCAATCACGTCGCATTCCACGTCCGGCGAACCGACCGCCTTTTGTCGTTCACTGAGCTTCCGTAAGGCTTCGATCGTATCCCGGCACCGCGCTGCTTCCTCAAACTGGAGGTTGTCTGCACAGGTCAGCATTTTGGCAGACAGCTTTTCAATCGTCTCACGGGTGCCGCCGCGCAGAATCTCCGCTGCACGATCGATCCGCTCCCGATATTCCGCCTCTGTCACCTCGCCGGTACACAGCCCGACGCAGCGGCCAATCTGATAATAGACGCACGGTCTGCCCTTACCGATATCCTCCGGAAATTTCCGTTTACAGGATGGAATGCCAAGAGTTCTTTCCAACGATCCGATCACGCTGTAAACGGTCTGTGTGGACGAATATGGTCCGAAATAGAGACTGCCGTCCGGGATCCGTTTCCGCGTCATGGTGATTCTCGGATAAGCTGCGCGCGCGTTCAAACGGATGTAGGGATAGGATTTTGCATCCTTCAGCTTGATGTTGTATTTCGGCGTATACTGCTTGATGAGGCTGTTTTCCAGTGCCAACGCTTCCATCTCCGTATCACAGGTAACAAAACGGAAGTCGTATACGTTCGACGCCATGCGGGTCGTCTTTTCGTCATGTGTACCGTGAAAATACTGGGACACCCGATCTCGCAGGGAGCGGGATTTGCCGACGTAGATGACCTTACCCGCGTCGTTTTCCATAATGTAGACACCTGGGGTACGCGGCAGCGCCATCGATTTTTCCCGCAGATACGCCTCCGTTTCCTTTGTCGAACGTTTTTTTTCGCCGTCCCGCATCACAGCACCGCCTCGCTCCCCAACAAAATCCAGTCGCAACCAACAGGATTCGCGTTTTTTCGCCATAACAAATTGAGCGAGGGCAGCCTATTGTCACCATCGCTCACTGTTATCCATATTGGATTGTAGCCGCTCTGCCCCAAGAAGAACCTGCGGCGTCGTTTTGCGTTTATTCGGCAAATCCGGTATCGATCAGGGCACACAGACCGTCCAGTGCTTCCGTTTCATCGGTGCCGTCCGCAATCAGAGTAATGGTCATCCCTTTTACAATGCCGAGAGACAATACGCCCAACAAACTCTTTGCATTGACTCTGCGATCGTCCTTTTCCACCCAAATGGAACTCTTATAAGAATTTGCCTTTTGAATGAAGAACGTAGCCGGTCTGGCATGGAGACCTACATTATTTTTTATGGTTACATCACGAGAAATCATACGATACGCTCCCACTAATGATATGATACTGTCCGCCAGTGCTATCCACACTTCCCGACAGGGAAAAACCGGCAAATCAGAAAAAGCAATTCTGTCGCGTCGGGGCGTTTTCTTCGTCCCGCGCAGATTGCTACGATGCCGTCTTGATAGAGTCTACCTCTATAACTACAGCTATATTATAACAAAAAAAAGCAGTCAAATCAATAGGTTTTCCTCTTTTTTTTCTCGGCAGATTCACCAACTTGTTTTCCCAACACACAGGGTTTGTTAGAGTAGGTTGTCGATTTTGTTCCCCTGTCGGAAACAACAGACCGTATCTCTGAAAATCCTCGCAAAGAAATCTCTGATTTTCGGTGTATCCCGCAACATAAGCGCGGCAGAGCCTGACCAACGTCAAGCTCTGCCGCGTCATACGGATTATATGCAAGGATACGCCTCGTCACGGAGCAGCTTTCCTCATTTTAAGCCTTCACAACGGTGATGACTACGTTTTCGCCGTTAATATCCCATTCCTTTGTGTATCCCACGCCCTCCGCTGCGGGAGTGAGGTGGATCGAATCGGCAAGAACAGCGGTGCAAACCTCCGCGGAATCGTTCTCCAGCAGATCGCACACCGTCGCCGCACCCGTCACATATACGTAGATATGGTCGGTGACGACAAATCCGGCTTCCTTGCGCATCGTCTGGATTTTGGAGGTGACCTCGCGGATGTAGCCCTCGCGGATCAGCTCGTCGGTCAAATTGGTATCGAGCGCGATGGTAATGCCGCCCTCCGCCATGGAGTAATACCCCGGCCTTTGTTGTACGTCGATGAGCAGATCGTCCTTCGTCAGCTCGACTGCCGTATCTCCAAACGTGAAATGGAGTGCGCCCGTTTCATTTAATTCCGCCATTGCGCGATTGCCGTCCAACGCGGGATCGGACAGTGCAGCGCGAATCTGTCCGAGAAGCTTACCATACTTCGGACCGATCGTGCGCAGCTGCGGCTTGAAGGAATACGAGGAGAAAGCGGACACATCTTCCACAAACTCCACCTTCTTCACGTTCAGCTCCTCCGCGATGATAGCACAGAAGAACGGATCCACGGCCCGGTCCGCCTTGATATACAGAGCGGCAAGCGGCTGACGGGTCTTGCGGTTGGCACCATTCCGTGCAGCGCGCCCCATCACGACCACATCGACTACAAACTGCATGTTCTCCTCCAGCGCGGGATCGATCCGGCCCTCGTCCACGGTCGGAAAATCACAGAGATGGACGGAAATCGGCGCGGACTTGTCCACGGAGCAGACGAGGTTGCGGTAGATTTCGTCCGCCATGAACGGAATCATCGGCGCCGCCGTCTTTGCGATGGTGACGAGCGCAGTATACAGAGTCATGTACGCAGCGATCTTGTCCTCCGGCATTCCCTGTACCCAGTAACGTTCCCGGCAGCGGCGCACATACCAGTTCGACAGTTCGTCCACACAGGAGGACAATGCACGTGCGGCTTCCGGAATCTGATATGCGTTCAGTCTGCGATCCACTTCTCCCACGGTGCTGTTCAGAACAGAGAGGATGTACCGATCCATAACGGTCAGAGAGCAGTCGTTCAGGGAATACTGCGTCGGATCAAACTGGTCGATCTCGGCGTAGAGAACGTAAAACGCGTAGGTATTGTAGAGAGTGCCGAGGAATTTGCGCTGTCCCTCCAGCACGGCTTTTCCGCTGAAGCGGGACGGAAGCCACGGTGCGGAATTGGTATAGAAGTACCAGCGGATCGCGTCGGCGCCATAGGTATTCAGCGCATCAAACGGATCGACGGCGTTCCCCTTGGATTTCGACATTTTCTGTCCGTTTTCATCCTGTACATGGCCGAGAACGATGACATTCTTGTACGGTGCGCAGTGGAAGAGGAGCGTTGAGATCGCCATAAGGGAGTAGAACCAACCGCGTGTCTGATCCACAGCCTCGGAAATGAAGTCCGCCGGGAACTGCGCGTGGAACTTGTCCTCGTTTTCAAACGGATAATGATGTTGTGCGAACGGCATGGAGCCGGAGTCGAACCAACAGTCGATGACCTCCGGTACCCGGTGCATCTCACCGCCACATTCCGGGCAGCGGATCGTCACCGCATCGATGTAGGGACGGTGCAGTTCAATATTTTCCGGACAGTTGTCGGACATTTCTTTCAGTTCCGCGATGGAACCGATAGAGTGACGGCAGCCGCAAGCGCATTCCCAGATGTTGAGCGGCGTACCCCAATAACGGTTTCGGGAGATCGCCCAATCCTGCACATTTTCAAGCCAATCCCCAAAGCGTCCCTTACCGATCGATTCCGGGATCCAGTTGACGGTATTGTTGTTGGCGACCAGCTCATCGCGTACGTCTGTCATACGGATGTACCACGATTCGCGGGCGTAGTAGATCAGCGGCGTGTCGCAACGCCAGCAGTGCGGATATTCATGCTCAAATTTCGGCGCTTCGAAGAGCTTGCCTTCCTTTTTGAGATCGTCAAGTACCAGCGGATCCGCTTTTTTGACGAAAATCCCGGCATACGGCGTTTCCGCTGTCAGATTGCCCTTGCCGTCCACGAACTGCACAAACGGCAGATCATACCGTCGGCAGACCCGCGCATCGTCCTCACCAAACGCAGGTGCCATGTGGACGATACCGGTACCATCGCTCATGGTGACATAGCGGTCGCAGGTGACAAAGTGCGCTTTTTTCTTCTGACGGGCGGCTGCTTCTCCGGCACAGGCGTACAGCGGCTCGTATTCGCGGTATTCAAGGGCAGAGCCGGGCATCGTTTCGAGGATCGTATAGGCGGGCGCGTCGTCCGTTTTCAACTTGCCAAGCACGGTGTCGAGCAGAGCCTTTGCCATATAATACGTGTATCCGTCTGCGGCAGCGACCTTGCAGTATTCCTCGTCGGGATTCACGCAGAGTGCGAGGTTTGACGGCAGCGTCCAAGGAGTGGTCGTCCAGGCGAGGAAATATGCGTCCTCATCCTTTGCCTTGAAGCGGACAATGGCAGAGCGTTCTTTCACGGTTTTGTAGCCCTGCGCAACCTCCTGCGCGGACAGCGGCGTACCGCAGCGCGGGCAATACGGCACGATCTTGAAGCCCTTATAGAGAAGTCCCTTCTCCCAGATCTGCTTCAGTGCCCACCACTCGGATTCGATGAAATTGTTATCGTAGGTGACGTAGGGATGCTCCATATCCGCCCAGAAGCCGACAGTGCCGGAGAAATCCTCCCACATTCCCTTGTACTTCCACACAGATTCCTTGCACTGGTTGATGAACGGCTCCAGTCCGTATTCCTCGATCTGATCCTTGCCATCCAGACCGAGCTTCTTTTCGACCTCAATCTCCACCGGCAGACCGTGCGTATCCCATCCGGCTTTCCGCGGCACATTCGCACCCTTCATCCAGTGATACCGCGGAATCATATCCTTGATGACACGGGTCAATACGTGTCCGATGTGCGGTTTTCCGTTGGCGGTCGGCGGGCCATCGTAGAAGGTATAATTGGGATGCTCCTCATGGAGCTTGAGCTGTGTTTCAAAAATATGATTTTCCTGCCAGAATTTCAGGGTCTCGCGTTCTCTGTCCACAAAATTCATGCTTGTGGGAACTTTTGCGTACATAATTCGCCCTCCTCTTTCCGGGAAAACGCCAATTTGCGCGAGATGCGGCGTATCCTCAGATTTTTCGTGTATTTCGGGAACCTTACCATGGAGATTTCCCGCAGTTTTTGGTTTGGCGCGTTCGGAATCCTTTCCAATGCGGCGAAAAACAAAAAACCTTCCTCCCGTGCAAGGACGAAGGCGCGCTTCGCGAAACCACCCGCATATGGAAATACGGCATACAAGCATATGCCTCTCTGTTAACGGAGAGAACCCGGCCAAGGCTACTGTCTGCCGCGCAGAACCGTCTAACGACGCACCACGCAGATTTCACCCGGCAGCTCCGAAGGGATATTCGCCGTTTCCGCAGACCGGACTTCCACCACCGCCGGTTCTCTGTGCTGTCAAAACAAAACGGGTACTGTCTTCTTCCACGCCTGATTGTATCTTTTGCTATCCTTATTATACACGATGGCGGAGGCTTTGTCAATATCCGGCGCATATTTTTCCGCGGATTTACCGCCGTACCTGCGCACAATCCGGCTGTCCCCGCACGTCCGTCTCCAGAAAATGCGCTTTTGTTGGTGTGTTATACAGTGAATTTTCAAATGATAACGCGGTTTTTATGGTTATTTTATACATATCTCCGTCAGTTTCGTTACGAAATTTATACTCTATTCATTGACAAATATAGAACAATGTGTTATACTGAATGCGGTGTTTTTTTCCATTCTGCATACGACAGATGCCGGATCTCGGTACGAAAAGCGATGGAGAAGCAAGGAGAGGTGGACATGGACAATACCACGGTCAGGCTGCCAGACTGTGATCTGGAGGTTATGCAGGCCATTTGGCTCCTCGAAAAAGAGGGTGAGCAATACGTCACAACTGGGCAGATTCTGCTGCGTCATCCGCCGCTGCGCCGTTACAAGCCAACGACAGTACTGACTCTGCTCGAACGGCTCCATACGAGGGGATTCCTTTCGGTGGAAAAGCGCGGTCGAAACAAATACTATGCCTCCCGCATCGACCGCGATTCCTATCGCCGTGCTGTCACACGAGAATATCTCCACCGCATGTATCTTGACGATACCGACGGTATGTGTGCAGACATGCGGCAGATCTGTACGGAAGCAGCCACCAAATAATTTTCCTCTTCGGAATGCCAAATAAAAACCATGAAAAGAACCGCCCCACAGTCGGGACAATATATCCCGACTGTGCGAGCGGTTCTTTTTCTGTTTCAGGATGCGCTGTTATTCAACGTTTTCCGAATCCTTTTACTTACCGCGCGTTCTCTCCGGCGACAACGAGAGAGGTGCGAATGCACACGGGACTTTCGAACGTGATCGCGCGTCCGTCAAAGGTACTGTCAACCGGGCGTCCGTCCACGGTCACAGCGGACACGTGCTTCAGATACGGCAGCTCGATTTTCCGCACGGTGACACTTCCCTCCTCAATCCGCAGCACGCTTTGCTCCGCCGCTTTTGTAAACGTTCCCCAGCCGGAGCCGATGCTGAACAGTGTCGTATACGGTACGTCGGTCAGAATCGGATCAAATCGAATCGATCCGTGCGGCAGATCAACCGTCATGCCGGCACAGAGCGGCAGCAAAGCGAAAGACGCCATCGAACGGGCGTAGTTGCTGCCGCATTCAAATTCATTGAAGGGATTGCGCCACACACCGTCAAAACGTTTTTCAAGCGCGTCCACGATAGAAAAGCCCTCCCGGACAAATCCGCCTCCGACAAGGAGTCCCGCAAGCTGGTATTCAAAGCCTGTCATCGTCTCCTCGCAGTACGGCACCGGGATTTTCGGCTTGTATGCGCCGTCCGGATATACGCAGATCTGTGCGCCACCTTCATCGTCCATTGAGAAGATCCGCCACGGATTCACAATCCCGCGCATGGACGGCTTGAAGTTGTTTTTATAAAGATTCTCAAGCGCGGTGTGTCGCTCCTCCGGATCAAAGAGCGCGCCGAGTCCGGAGAGATCTGCATGCCACTGGGCGCAGAGCTGATCGATGGAGGAACCCTCACCAATCTGGTACTTCATCTCGCCCGTTTCCGCGTTCCAATATGCGTCCGCACCGAATCGTTCGAGCAGTGCGCGGTCATGCAGATTCACATTCTGAAGGAAATACCGTCCGTTGAACAGGCTTTCCTTTGTATACCGATAGCCGCTTTCAAACAGACTCCGATATTCCGCAGCCGCCTCCGTATCGCCGAGAGCATCTGCCATCTCCGCGCCGGATTTGAGCGCACCGAGATAGAATCCCTCCAGCCACGACGACGGTCCGAACAGTTCCATATCGAGCGTGTGGTGCTGTCTGCCCTCCAGGACACCGTCATGATCCCGATCCCACGCGTCCGCATTGTCTGCACTCCACGCGTAGGCAATGATTTTTTTGATTGTGTCCCAGTGTGTGCGCAGCCAATCCGTATTCCCGTTCAGCTTCCAGTCGCGGTAGATCTTCATGATCGTCCCCATCTGACCGTCCACACAGGCGCGGAATTTGCCTTTTTCCCGTCCAAGCGGCAACTTCATGCGAAAATCGGTTTCCCCTGTCGGATAGGTGCCGTAGGTCAGCTCCAGTTCCCGTATCGTCCGTTCCAAATCCGGGAAAAGATAGCACATCGCATAAGCGTAATTCCACACGTGCTGGCAGGTTCCCTCGCAGGAGCCGCCCTTCTCATGGACGCCCTCCCATCCCCAGAAAGAGCCGTCCTCCAACCGCAGCACCGTCGGGCTTTTCAATACGGACAAATTCGCGCTCGCCCGGTTTACAACGTTTTCCGGAAGACTCGTCCCATGCAGCGCATTGTGAAACGCCATGGTACGCCGATAGAGATCCTCCTCGTTTGCACGTATATACCGATTCACATCCGACGCGGAGGAAAACTGTGTCGCGTAGTAATTCCTCCAGGTGATGTCCCGCCCCTCCGCGTCACGGCAAGGCGACCAATAATTGTAGCAGACCGGCACATACCAGGTGAGCGTGAAACGGACGGATTTCGTTTCACCCGGTGCGATTTCCACGCTGCCTACCACGGTTCCGGTATCACCGTCGCAGGGATCCGGGTATGTGCGCGCGCAAAGCCTCTCCCCGGATGCCCATTCGTTCCAGAACATGACGATCGGATCCTGCCAGCCGCCGCGATACCAGTGACTCTGTATGTATGTATCCTCCGCAGTGCAGGTCAGACACAGTTCACCGTACGCTGGTGAGGACGGATCCGCGCTGCCCGTCAGACTAAGCGCGTTATCCACCGCGGAATTGCGTGCACCGGAAAAGAGATTGCGCAGAGAGAACGCCGTATCAAACGTCATAGTTTCCTTACCGTGATTCGTGATCGCCACCGTAAAAAGAGCCGCCGGGAGGCTGGAATTGTCCGCGTCCAGCGGGATCATCGGATTGTACGCCGTTATACACACACGTGCCGGAAAATCGTCGTCAGCAAGTTCAAGATGGCAAAACGGAAACGCACCGGTAAAAACGCAGGAGCGGAAATGAGGGAAACCACACATTGTCGCGCCAAGCGGGCCGTAACCGTAGCCGTGGTATTCTCCCTTGTCGTACTGCCCCATGCGGCTACCTGGAAAATCCCCCTGCAGCACCCGTGCGTATACCTGTCCCGCACAATCCCGACAGCGGATTGCCAAATGGGTGTAGCCGTTCGTGCTGCCCTTGTCCGGGCGGTTGCAGATCTCCCAATCCATGAACCGTCCGTTTCCCGCGTAGCCGATGGAGCCTGTACCAATGCCGCCGAGCGGAAACACGATCTCCCGCAGCGCCTCTTTTTCGTATCGCATACTGTACCTCCTGTGGATGGATTGCTCTCATGGCTATATTGTAGCAAAAATAGCCAGTCGTGTCAATGGAATCTCAAAATAATCTGTGCGTTTTTCATTTCATAGAAATGTATTGACAGGAAACAGTAAAAAAAAGAGGGGCTTCGCTGCGAATTCGAATAGCCCTTATTCTCAGGAAATGCTGTAGAAATCAATCAAAAATCAACGGAAGACTACCCACGTCCAATTCTTTTTTGCAAAAAGAAAACCCGAACCAATCTTTCGATCCGATTCGGGTTTCGATGCGGAAAACGGGACTTGAACCCGTATGGGAATTCCCACACGCCCCTCAAACGTGCGCGTCTGCCAGTTCCGCCACTTCCGCATGGCTTTTGTCGGCATCTTCTCTGTGAGGGTTGATGTCCTGCCGACGGATGATATTATAGCACAGCCATCCGCGTTTGTCAATAGGATTTTCAAAAAATCTTTGATAAAATCGCAAAAAATCGAATGCGCGTGAAAAACCGCCGTCTGCACGATGGTTTCCCATTGACATAGCGGCGGTTTTTCGCGGCAGTAACGTTTATTCCACAACCTCTTCGATCGCGGTGATATACTTATCCAGTGCGCTGTTTGCTTTTTCTTCAATTTTTTCCAGTTTCGACGTGATTGTATCTGTTTCCTTCAAATTGAACATGGTAGTACGTACCGTGCCCCAGTCAAAAGCAATACCGAGATCGTAGTTCCGGTTGTTGAGGATGAGGTAGATCATCGGTTCAGATTCCGCATCACGGGATGCCTTACCAATCAGAGTCTGTTCTATGTACGCCGGAGTCAGGCTATACACGCTCAGATGTGCCATGATTTCCATGATGTCGCCGGTGCGTTCCGGGTCGGAGAGCGTTTTCGGCAGTACATACGCGGTCAGGTTGCAAAAGCTCCAGCAGGAATAGTATTCCTTCTGTGCTTCGTTTTCCTTCGGAGCCGGAAGAATACCGAATGTTACATCGCTGTCACGGAAGAGGGTGACATTGCGCATACCGGCATAATAGAACAGCGCATTACCGATGGCAAACTGTCGTTCTCTGCCGTTTTCGGTTTCCACGCCGCCACCCACAGTGATTGTTGATTGGGTGCCGAGGTTGGTGAAATCGGCCTGCTGTGTCTTTACCACGTTCGCAAGTGCGTTCAGAGACGCTTCGGATCCATAGCTGAAGAAGGGGATGTCATTCTCATCCTTATCAGTGATTTTATAACCCATGGATGCCCATAGCGCCAAATTATTATAATCCTCTGTGATAAAACCGTACGTGTCCGCATCTGTCCACTTGCCGTCGCCGTCCACATCGCTCAGTGCAGCAGCAGCCATTTCATTGTGCTTGTCGAGCGTCCATTTCCCCTCATTTACAAGCGTATATGGATTCTCCAGACCGAGATCGGTCAGCATATCCTTATTGAAGAGGTAACACCATGTCGCGTAGTTATCCATAACAGAGATGTCGCCGGTCATGAAGTAGGTGTGATTCAATATAGACAAGTCACGGTACATTGGCTGATCCCACCATGCATTTTCCGGATGGATTGTAGAGATCGTGCGGTAATCGAGAATCAGTCCGGCGGTGGAAAGGGTACACAGAGAATCGATACCGTCTGTAATCAAATCAAAATCATCGCTGCCTGCCGTGATGGATGTCTTAGTGTTGGAAGTCACTGTGTCATACCGATTCTCTTCAATCTCTATGTTGAGAAGATCCTCGAGCATTGTATTTCGGCTGTATACGGCATCGTTGATGGCCTCACCTGTAAGCTCCTCCGCGTACACATCGAAGGTCAGCCAGTCACCGGTATCTCTGTCTGCAATACGGAATGCATACCCGCCATAATCTCTGCCGGTGTACAGTGCGCGCACCGTTTCCATGGTCGCTTCCGTTTCCGTTTCGGTCTCGACTTGCGTTTCAGTCTCCGCATTCACGTCTCCGGACTTGGTTTCCGTATCGCTGCCGTTTCCGCATGAAGTCAGGCCGAAACCGGACAGCAGCGTCGCCGTAAGAATTGCACACAAAATCCTTTTATTTCGCATAAAATCATCCTCTCTTCGTTGTATATTGACAACTGTAGTTATCATATTCACCTCATAGCAAACATGACTTTACTATAGTATACAACATCACAGTGCGAATGTCAAGAAATTTGTGGTTTTTTTAAATTCGATTTTGCAATCGGATTTCGCGTCAAACACCGGGTTCAGCGTTTCCCTCATTCTCTTCAACGCTCCATGCCGTTTTTTACGCAATTTCCGCGCCGTGCGGCAATGTTTCCAACTATACGCTTGACACAACGCACATGCGTGTTGTATAATAAGGATGTATGTCAAAATCGCACCACTGTCGCAGCTGTCGCAAAACCGGAGGAAGCGCGTATGCCGTACACCCATTTTCATAAAGGCGATCTCGTTGTTCTGTGTGCTGTAGTGCTTCTTGCCGTGGGACTTTTCCTGTATCCCCATTTTTCCCATGTGACAGGCGGTGCATACTGCGAAATTCTCTGCGGCGACACGATCTCCCGGTATCCGATGACGGACGAATGTACCATTCCGATCACCCATGGCGGCTATACGCTGACCGTAACCATCGCAGACGGCGCGGTATCGGTCACATCTGCGGATTGTCCCGATCGGGTATGCGTGAAAACAGGCGAGATCTCCACTGCCGGCAGTGTGATTGTCTGCATTCCGGCGGAAGTTGTTGTACGGGTCCGTGGTACAGAGGAAGCAGAGGAGGCGGATTATGTGGCGGGATAGGATTCACTCCCTGACACATGGCGCCGCACTGCTCGGTGTGTCGCTTCTTCTTTCGTATCTGGAAGCGGTCTTTCTTCCGCTCCCCCTCCCGCTGCCCGGCGTGAAGCTGGGACTGTCGAACATCATGGTCGTCTACGTGGCGTACCACTATTCCATGGGGATGGCGGCTGCGGTATCCCTTGCGCGGATTCTGCTCTCGTTTTTCCTCTTCGGCGGCGGCGTATCGGTGTTTTTTTCTCTGTCTGGTGGGTTTGCGGTACTGCTTTTCCTCTTGTTTCTGCGAAAGCTCCCACCATTTTGCAGCTGCATCGGCATATCGATCCTATGTGCGGCGGTTCATACGACAGGACAGCTTTGTTTTGCCGTGTGTTGTCTTGGAAGTACGGAGATCCTTCTGTCCTACGGCGGGATGCTGTACCTCGGCGCAGCGATCTGCGGCGGGATCACAGGATGCCTTCTCAACATCATCACTCCGGTCATCGAGAGAGCGCGGCGGCATTTTCCCGGCTGAGAATCCGTCGGCTGAGGCTCCGTTTCCCGTTCTCATTCGATAAGCACCGGTCTAACAGCGGGGTGGATCGCTTCACCTTTCAGCTGTACATCATCCCCTCTCAACTGTTAAATCCAAACTTTGGAGAATTTCCTGACAAGGAAATTCTCGAGAGTGGGGTGGATCGCTTCACCTTTCAGCTGCACATCATCCCCTCTCAACTGTTAAATCCAAACTTTGGAGAATTTCCTGACAAGGAAATTCTCGAGAGTGGGGTGGATCGCTTCACCTTTCAGCTGTACATCATCCCCACTCAACAAACCATGCAGGCAAGGAGGTTCTGCGTCCCATGAAACGATTCCAGAAACGCATACTTTCCTTTTTTCTGAGTATTTTTATGCTTCTCCCCTTATCCGGCTGCACGTCCCGGGGAAAAAGCACATACAAGGATACGGTATTTCTCGGTATGGACACATACATCACGCTCCGACTGCCGCAGGCGGATCTCACAGATACGCGCATGGAGGAAATTGCCGCCGGATGCCGGGATATTGTCACGGAACTGGAGGAAAAGCTCTCCTGCTACGATCCGGCAAGCGAGGTATCCGCGCTGAACAATGGTGTACAGCTTCTCTTTGACGCAGACGAAACCTTCCTCTCCGTGTGGCAGACCGCATCGCAGATTTCCGTTCTGACAGACGGTGCATATGATCCGACACTTGGCGCGCTGACAACACTGTGGAATGTAAACGGCGGTGGCCCCGTTCCCCCCTCTGCAGCGATCACGGAAGCCATGAAGCATACAGGAATTGCGAATATTCACGTGGATGGCGCGACGGTGACGAAGGACGACCCGCAGGTAAAGCTCGATCTCGGCGGGATCGGAAAGGGATACGCACTGCAGACAGTGCTGACCTATCTGAACGGTACGGAAGTCCCCTATGGTATTGTCTCCATGGGCGGCAACATCGGTGTATACGGTGCAAAGCCGGACGGCACAGCATACAAGATCGGCATCAAGGATCCGCAAAACACAACCTCCGTACTCGGTTACCTCTCGATCCGGAACGGATTTGTATCGGTATCGGGCAGCTACGAACGGTATTTCGTGGAAAACGGAAAGACCTACCACCACATCCTTGATCCGGAGACGGGCTATCCGGCAGAATCGGGACTCCAGAGCGTGGTTGTCTGGACACAGAATGGAGCCTCAGCGGATGCTCTGTCCACGGCTTTATTCGTGATGGGACTTGCGGACGGACTGTCGTTTTACGATTCCGGCAAGGCATCGTTTGAGGCGATTTTTGTGACCACAGAAAACGAGATTTATCTCACGGACGGACTCAAAACCTCCGGCTCGTTTGCGCTGCACGCGGACGGCTATCGGATGGCGGACTGATGCGGCATTTATTATACAGCTATGAGAAAGGCCCGGCGCACTGAAAATCGGTACGCCGGGATGAGGAAAAATACATTCATGCAGGACGGAAAATTCATCTCACCGGAATCCGTGCGCGAGCAGATGACGGCGGCGGAGACGGTCAGAACGCATTTCCAAGCCATCGGACGGTTCGGAGAAAACGCGCCCGGGGTATATGTACAGACCTTCGGCTGTCAGCAGAACGAAGCGGACAGTGAGCGGCTTTGCGGACTGGCGGTATCGATGGGGTATCGCGCGGTATCCAATCCGGAGGATGCAGAACTGATTCTTGTGAACACATGCGCGATCCGGGAACACGCGGAAAAGCGGGCGTTGTCCATCATCGGGCAATATAAGCATCTGAAGGATCAAAATCCGGATGTTCTCATCGGGGTCGGCGGCTGTATGGTCACACAGGAGCATCGTGCGGACAAACTGAAAATGAGCTATCCTTATGTGGCGTTCACGTTTGATACGGGAGCAATTCATCGTCTGCCGGAGCTGGTGCGGGACGCGCTTGGCAAGGGAAAACGGCAATTTCTGCACAGTGACGAATACGCGATCGCGGAGGGTCTGCCGATCCACCGGGAATCCAAACATATGGCGTGGCTGTCGGTAATGTACGGCTGCAATAATTTCTGCTCATACTGCATCGTCCCCTATGTGCGCGGCAGAGAGCGGAGCCGTCGGATGGCAGATATACTTGACGAAGCGCGGCTGCTCATCGCAGACGGAGCGCGGGACATCACCCTGCTCGGACAAAACGTAAATTCCTACGGGCGGGATCTTGAGGAAGGACACGATTTCGCGGATGTACTCCACGCAGTTTGTGCACTGCCGGGAGATTTCCGGGTACGGTTCATGACAAGCCACCCGAAGGACGCGTCCGACCGTCTGATCGAAGCGATCGCAACGGAGAAAAAGCTCGTGCGCCATCTCCATCTACCGGTGCAATCGGGTTCAGATGAAATCCTGCGCCGTATGAATCGGCGTTACACAGCGGAACACTATCTCTCGCTGATCGATAAAATGCGCGCCGCAGTGCCGGATATCAGTCTGACCTCGGACATCATCGTCGGATTCCCCGGCGAGACGGAAGCGGATTTTGAGGACACGCTGAAGCTGCTCCGCCGTGTGGAGTACGATATGATCTTCTCATTCATTTATTCGCCGCGCAAGGGAACGCCCGCCGCCGAAATGCCGGATCAGATCCCGCATGAGGTATCGACAGAGCGGTTCGAGCGACTCCTTGCACTCCAGAACGCGATCTCGGCAAAGAAGAACGAACGTTTCGTCGGACGCACCGTTCGCGTGCTTGTGGAAGGCGAAAGCAAAACAAATGCGGATATGCTGACCGGACGCGGCGATCCGGTGCGACCGATTCATTTTGCCGGCGAAAAAGCCCTGATCGGACAATTCACCGATATACAGATCACGGCGGCGACACCGTTTACCTTAGAGGGAACACAGGTCTGCGCCATTTCAGCCGACTCCCAATCCTAAGCGTGCGTGCAGCACCGCCGTTTCTCCCTCTCCCACCATATCAAAAATTCACTTTTATATAAGGAAGGAACCACACACATGGAAGAAATTCTCACCCCCGAAATGAAAGACGTTATCGCCTCTCTCGGCGCACTGATCAAGGCAGATCCGCGTTGTGCGGCGATTGAGGCAAGCATTGCAGCATATGAAAGCTGCGATGCTTTAAACAAAATGATCGCAGAATACAATACGCAGCAGAATCTGCTCTCCGATCTGTACGCGAAAAACGGCGAGGACGAAGCGGCTCTCGACCTGCGCGACACGATTCAGGATCGCATCGACACGCTGTACAACGAAATCGTGGAACATCCGGTCTATGTCGCCTATGTGGATGCCAAGAATGCCTTTGATGCGCTGACAAACGAGGTCTACGGCGAACTGCAGTTTGTCATCACCGGCAAGCGTCCGTGTGCGCACGACTGCTCCTCCTGCGGCAGCGATTGCCATCACCACCATTGAGAAAAACGCTGATTTAGGAAACCTCTGATTTAAGGTTATTTGCGATAAAAGCCCCTATATTTCAGCCTTTTGTCGCAAAAATCCGATTTATTCAGAGGTTCCTTAGGATGATTTTTCAGCGCGTTCCTAAACTCTGAGAAAGCACCGCATCCATCGTGTTTCCACGCAAAAAACATATTGGTGCGGTAGCTTCACAGAACGGCATTTTCCAAAAACCGTATGCCGGAAAAGTCCGCCATCCTTAAGAGAGCGGGACTTTTCCGGTCTTGCCTTTTCCAAACAATCATTCACACGCGAGGTTTGTCCCATGACGCCGATGATGCAGCAGTACTTTGACATCAAAAACCAATACAAGGATTTTATCCTATTTTACCGGCTCGGGGACTTCTATGAGATGTTCTACGACGATGCGCTGACCGTCTCCGCAGAGCTTGATCTTACCTTGACCGGCAAGGACTGCGGCGAAGCCGAACGTGCACCCATGTGCGGCATACCGTATCACTCCAGCGAGGGGTATATCGGAAAGCTGATTGAGCGCGGTTTCAAGGTAGCGATCTGCGAGCAGGTGGAGGATCCGAAAACGACAAAAAACCTCGTAAAACGGGAGGTCATCCGGATCATTACGCCGGGAACGCTCATTGAAACGGATCTGCTCAACGACAAGGTAAACAATTACCTCTGCACCATTTACAGCGGTGCGGACGTGATTGGCCTGTCGTTCTGCGACATTTCAACAGCGTATATCTGCGCGACGGCATTTGCGGTGGAGGACGGGGAGGACACGCTTGTCACAGAGCTTGCTACCTACGCACCGCGGGAAATTCTTGTGAATACCTCGCTGTCCGCCCTGCCGAAGGTCGCAGCGTATTGCCAAGAACGGCAGAACCTGTCGCTGTCCGAAGGAGCGGTGAAGTATTTCGCAGAGGAGGACGCGCTTGTCAAAACGGAAGCACAGTTCGATTCCTCCGTTCTCGACGGCGTATCCCGAGGCGCACGTGTAGCAATCGGCGCATCCCTCGCCTATATTGCAGAAACACAGATGACAGACATCTCGTATATCAAAAACCTCCACATATATGAAGCGTCACAGTTTCTGGAGATGGATTTTGCCACGCGCCGGAATCTTGAATTGTGTGAGACGATGCTGACGAAGGACAAAAAAGGCTCGCTCCTCTGGGTTCTCGACAAAACGGAGACAGCGATGGGGGCGCGTATGCTCAAAAACCGGATCGAGCATCCCCTGACAAACGCGGTGCAAATCATAGCACGACAGCAGGCAGTGGAAGCCCTTGTCGGCAATTTCATGCTGCGGGAAGAGCTCCGTGATCTGTTGACGCGGGTACTCGATTTAGAGCGGCTCATCACCAAGGTGACATACCAGACGGCAGGTGGACGGGATCTGCGCGCGATTGCCCAGACACTCGGGATCATCCCGAAGCTGCGGGAGCTTCTCGCGGAATTCCACATTCCCTCCGGCGGCGAGCTTTCGTCTGTTTATGAGGATCTCGATCCGCTGGACGATGTGTACCGCATGATTGATGAAGCTGTTGCAGAAAATCCGCCGTTTTTGATCAGGGAGGGCGGTATCCTGAAGGACGGCTACAACGAGGACGTGGATCAGCTGCGGTACATCATGACAAACGGCAAGGACTGGATCCGCGAAACAGAGGCTGCCGAACGGGAGAAAACCGGAATAAAGGGGCTGAAAATCGGTTACAACCGTGTTTTCGGCTATTACATTGAGCTGCCGCGCTCCGCCGCGGATCAGGTGCCGGCTGGATATGTCCGCAAACAGACATTATCCGACAAGGAGCGGTACATCACGGACGGCCTGAAGGAAATGGAAGCGACCATCCTCGGCGCGGAGGACAAGCTCAAGGGGCTGGAATACGACATCTTCGTGGAGCTGCGCAGCGCCGTTGCCCGGGAAGCGGGACGGATTCGTACCTGTGCCGACGCACTTGCCCGACTGGATGTATACATCTCTCTCGCGGAGGCAGCGTCTCTTTACAACTATGTCTGCCCGGTGGTGGATTACAGCAATGAGCTCCGGATCACGGACGGCAGACACCCGGTAGTTGAGCAGTTTGTGAAGGACTCCTACTTTGTCCCGAACGATACCGCGCTCCAAACCGGCGGAGACACGCTCATGCTCATCACGGGGCCGAACATGGCGGGCAAATCAACGTACATGCGGCAGGTCGCGCTGATCGTTCTGATGGCGCAGCTCGGTTCCTTTGTCCCGGCGGCAGAAGCGCACATCGGGATCGTGGATAAGCTGTTCACCCGGGTTGGCGCATCAGACGATCTGGCATCGGGACAGTCCACATTCATGCTTGAAATGAAGGAGGTCGCCTACATATTGGCGAACGCTACCCGGCGCAGCTTCATCATCTACGACGAGATTGGCCGTGGAACCAGCACCTACGACGGTATGAGCATCGCACGGGCGGTCGCAGAATATACGGCGAGCCGCAAAATCGGGGCAAAGACCATGTTCGCGACCCACTATCACGAGTTGACAGTGTTGGAGGAAGAACTGCCCGGTGTGGTAAACTATCATGTAGCGGCGAAGAAACGCGGCGAGGACATCACGTTTTTGCGTAAAATCGTCAAGGGGCCTACGGACGACAGCTACGGCATTGAGGTGGCGCGTCTTGCTGGAGTCCCCACAGAAGTGACCAGGCGGGCGCGTGAGATTCTGAAAACGCTGGAATCCGAGGACAAAAACGCCGTAAAACCGCCGAAAGGCGTCAAAAAGCCGGAATCGGACGCGCCGTTATCTCTGACTTTCACGGACTCCGCCGCGGATGAGATTAAAAACCGCCTTCAGAAAACAGACATCAACACGCTGACACCGATTGAAGCGCTGAATCTCATCTACGAGTGGAAGAAGCTCTTGTCCTGATTGGTATCTTGCAGAATCGAGGAGGAATCCATGGGGAAAATCCATGTGCTGCCGTTTGAAATCGCGAATCTGATTGCCGCCGGAGAGGTGGTCGATCGTCCCGCCTCCGTGATTAAGGAGCTTGCGGAAAACGCCATCGACGCGGGTGCGACCAACGTGACCATCGAAATCAAGCGGGGCGGCGTGACCTTCATGCGCGTCACGGACAACGGCTGCGGAATGAGCGCGGAGGATATGCCCACCGCTCTGCGCCGACACGCCACGAGCAAAATCGGCAAGGTCAGCGATCTGGAGGCGATCCTGACGCTCGGATTCCGCGGAGAGGCGTTGGCGGCGATCTCCTCGGTAGCCAAGGTGCGGATCCTATCCAAAACGGCGGAGGAGCCGATGGGTGCCGCGCTCGTATGCAACGGCGGGGAGCTGCTATCTCTCACGGAAGCCGGATGCCCGCCGGGAACGACGATTCTCGTGGAGGAATTATTCTACAACGTTCCGGCACGGCGTAAATTTCTGAAAAAGGACGCGACAGAGGCAGCGGCGTGTTCTGCAGTAGCGGAAAAAATCGCGCTGTCCCATCCGGAAATCGCGATCAAATACCTATCGGACGGCGAGGTAAAATTCAACACCTCTGGAGATGGCAATCTGAAAAATGGAATCTATGCGCTTTTCGGCAGAGAATTCGCGCTCCGTTCTCTTATGACGGATCGGACAAACGAGTCGGGTTCCATCCGTGTACACGGGTTTGTCTCGGAGCCGGATCTCTACCGCCCGAACCGAAATATGGAGATTTTCTTCATCAACGGCAGATATGTGAAATCGCGGACAGCGCAGGCGGCGGTTGAGCAGGCATACGCCTCGAAAATTCCGCACGATAAATTCCCGTTCTGCGTCCTCCATCTGACCCTCGCGCCCGGAGCCGTAGACGTAAACGTGCATCCGGCGAAGCTGGAGGTCAAATTCACAAACGAAAAAGTGGTATTCGACGCAGTCTATTACGCGGTATGCAACGCACTCACCGCCAGTGCAATCCGTCCGGAACTGACGCTGTCCCATCCGGCGGGTGAACCACTCCCGGAAGCAGCAGAAAAAACAGAACCACGCACCAGTCCGGCGATGTCGGAAACGGTAAAACGGTCGTTCTGGATGGAAGGAGAAAAGGCGCGGGAATACCTAAACGCCTTTGTCCCCAAGGATCGTCCGACGCAGCGCGGGGAACAGATCCGTTTAGCGGAGAATGCGCCATCGAAAAAGGTGCGCCTGTCGGACGGATCGAAAATCCCGGCGGAGCTGCTGGAAAAACACCGTGCGGCAGTCGGAGAAAAGACATCGCCTATCGCGCAGGATACAGCGGATACCGTATGGACGGACAACCTCTCCGTACGCAAATATATGGAATCTGCCACCGGGATCGCAGACAATGGTCAAACAGCAATGTTCGACCGTGTGACACCAACAGTCACACCCACTGCGCCGGATCTGTCGCCTACCTTTGAGCCGTTCACCAATGCACCGTGTGTAACGCTTTCGGATACAACACCGGTCGCTGTATCTGTACCGACCGTAGCGGAGGCGGCATCTGTCGAACCCGCGGCAGCTGAAAAGCCAGATGCCATACCCGCAAACGCGGCAGCAAACGAGCCGTATGACGCACCGCCGTATCTAATTCTGGGGGAGGCATACAACACGTATGTGATCGTACAGCTTGACGACAGACTTTTGATGATCGACAAGCACGCCGCCCACGAGCGGATTATCTTTGACGAGTTGTGCCGAAAGCTGCACAGTCGTGCGATGGGCGGGCAGCTATTGCTCCTCCCCTACGAGTTGACCGTTCTTCCCACAGAGGCGGCTTCCATTATGGAGTACGCCTCCTCTCTGGAATCGCTCGGTTACGAATTCACGCTGACGGAGGAATCGGTATCGGTGGTTCGCGTCTCTCTGACGCAGATCCCGGACATGCTTTCCCAGTCGGAGGCAGTGGAACTGTTCACGAGCTTAGTCAATCGGCTGACAGAGGGAACCGGGACGGTTGAAGCCGCCTCTGCCGTGTATTTTGAAACGAAGCTCTGGCAGGCGTCCTGCAAAGCGGCGATCAAGGGTGGGCGGGTATACGACGCGGCGCACATCCGCTGGCTCTGTGACCGACTTCTCATCAAGCCGGAAAAGGAGGGCGCATCGGTCATCCGCACCTGTCCCCACGGCCGCCCGGTTGCCTTTGAAATCAAAAAGACCTCCATCGAACGCCAATTTGCACGACTTGTATAATAAAAACGGGGAAACGGACGCTTCTTGAAAGAAGCTTGGCAAGAACTTTTATTAAACAGAAATGGGAGTAATTCATGTATATTCTGATTCACAAGGAAGCCGAATCGCGGGCGCGGCGCGGCAGGATGATTACACCACACGGAACGATTGAAACGCCGGTTTTCATGAATGTGGCAACCTGCGGGGCGATCAAGGGCGGTGTCGCAGCGGAGGATTTACGTGAGGTTCACTGTCAGGTGATGCTGTCGAACACGTATCATCTGCACATTCGACCGGGCGATGATCTGGTATACGACATGGGAGGGCTGCAAAAGTTCACTGGATGGACCGCACCCACGCTTACGGACAGTGGTGGATTTCAGGTGTTTTCACTCGCCAGTCTGCGCCGTATCAAGGAGGAGGGCGTGTATTTCGCATCCCACATCGATGGCAAGCGGATCTTCATGGGGCCGGAGGAAAGTATGCGGATCCAATCCCATCTCGGCTCGACGATTGCAATGGCGTTTGACGAATGCATTGAAAATCCGGCGGAGTACAACTATGTAAAACAGTCCTGCGATCGGACGGTTCGTTGGCTGCTCCGCTGCCGGGAGGAATTGAACCGGCTGAACGATTCCGGTGTCGCCGTCAATCCGCAGCAGATGCTCTTTGGGATCAACCAGGGCAGCACCTATGAGGATCTGCGCATCCGACACATGGAGAAGATCCGCGAGATCGACTGTGCAGGCTACGCGATCGGCGGGCTGGCAGTCGGCGAGGAAGCGGAGGAAATGTACCGGATCATTGAGGCGGTAGAGCCATATATGCCGGAAAACAAGCCGCGGTATCTGATGGGCGTCGGAACGCCGCAAAACATCTTGGAGGGTGTGCATCGCGGCATCGACTTCTTCGACTGTGTGATGCCCTCCCGAAACGCGCGCCACGGCAATCTTTTTACATGGCACGGCAAAATGAATCTCCTAAACGAAAAATACGCGCGTGATCCCCGTCCGATCGACGAAAACTGCGGCTGCCCAGCGTGCAGGCTCCACAGCCGCTCGTATGTGCGTCATCTCATCAAAGCGAAGGAGATGCTCGGGATGCGGCTGGCAGTGCTGCACAACCTATACTTCTACAACGATTTGATGCAGAAAATCCGCGATGCCATGGATGGCGGGTATTTCGAGAGCTTCTATCAGAAATACCACAATCTGCTCGCGGAACGGAATCCCGACTGATATGATTTGCATCGACAATTACGAACTCGATCCCTATCGAAACATCGCGGCGGAAGAGGCTCTTTTGACCCTGTACCCCGGTGAAACGATCGTGATGCTCTGGCAAAATCCGCCGTGTGTGGTATGCGGTAAAAATCAGAATCCCTATGAGGAGATCTGTTTGCCGGAAGTATGGGCTGCCGGAATCCCCGTTGTGCGCAGAAGCACCGGAGGCGGCACCGTATACCACGACATGGGCAACCTCAACTATACGATCCTTACGCCCAAAGAGAACGGTGCGGACGGATACCCACATTTTCTCACACCGATAGCGAATGCTTTATTGGCTCTTGGCGTACCATGTACTCTTGGCGGAATTTGCGATCTGGTCGCGAACGGAAAGAAAATCTCCGGCAACGCACAGGCGGTGATCGGCGGAACGCTCCTGCACCACGGCACCCTCCTCTTTGACGCAGATCTGACCGCACTGCATCGGCTGACGACCGCCCGGGAAAGCAGTGCGATCCGCTCGAAGGCAATCCGCAGCAAGCCTGCTCCGGTTGGAAACATCAAACCGTATCTCCCCGCCAAGATGACGCTCGCGGATTTTCGCGCGTACCTCTGGACGGTGCTGGCAGACGGAACGGTTCCACGGGGATGCAGTGCAGAGGAATCCGCGCTTGCTGATCGGTTGGCAGAGGAAAAATATCGCACATGGGACTGGATCTATGGCAAGTCCCCGGCGTTTTCCTTCACACGTACCGTATCCGGCAGAGAAATCTCCTACACAGCGCGCCGCGGCAGAATCATGGAAGCGACCATAGACGGAAGGATTGTTCCCACGCTTGCAGACACGCCGTTACAGCCGGACGCGATTCGTGCCGCACTGTCGGACAACGGTTACGCCGCCATTCCGACAGACGCGCTGTTTTCATAAAAAAATACAGAAAGGATACTTATTATGGCACTGGAAATCAAAATGCCAAAGCTGTCACCGGACATGACGGAAGGCGTGCTTTGTCAGTACATGGTGGAGAAAGGCGACGTGGTGGAACCAGGTCAGGTGCTTTTCGAAGTCGAGACGGACAAGGTGGTCAGCCAGATCGAAGCACCAACGGCAATGCGGATCGTCGCTCTGCGTGTGGAAGAGGGCGACGCTGTGGCTGTGGGCGAGACGGTACTCGAAACGGAAGAAATCGTAAAATAGGCGCGGCCGACAAAAAGGAAGTACAGAGTATTATGGAAAAGAAACGTCCCGCGCCCAAGCCGGATTGGCTCCGGGTGCGTTACAATCCCGATGCGGTGGCGGAGGTTGCGGAAATGATGACCTCCCTTGGACTGCACACCGTCTGCCGGGAAGCAAACTGTCCCAATCTCGGCGAATGTTATCGGAAGCACACGGCGACTTTTATGATTCTGGGCAGTCAATGCACGCGCAATTGTCGGTTCTGCAACGTCGTCCATGGCAAACCGGAGCCGCCCGATCCGGAGGAACCGGCACACATCGGGAAAGCCGTACACGCGCTCGGTCTGCGCCATGCCGTTGTGACCTGCGTAACACGCGACGATCTGCCCGATGGAGGAGCCGCTCATTTTGCCGCCGTGATCCGCGCGATCCGGGAATATCAGCCATCTGCCACCGTGGAGGTCCTCATTTCCGACTGCAAGGGGGACACCAATGCGCTGGACACGATTCTTGCCGCCTCTCCCGATGTCCTCAATCACAATGTGGAAACGGTCGCGGAATTATACGACGCCGTCCGTCCACAGGCAAAATACGACCGTTCGCTCGCGGTACTCCGGTATTGTCACGATGCAAGGCCCGACATCCACACCAAAACAGGCTTCATGGTCGGACTTGGCGAAACAGACGAGCAAATATCGCGGCTGATGCGGGATATCCGCGACACCGGATGCGAGATCCTGACAATCGGGCAGTATCTCCAGCCGTCCCCGGCACACTATCCCCTCGCACGGTACGTCACCCCGGCTGAATTTGACGCATACAAAGAAGAAGCTCTGGGACTGGGCTTCCGGTTTGTATCGTCCGGTCCGTTTGTGCGCAGCTCTTATCAGGCGGCGGACGCCTTAGACGCAATGGCACAGACCGTAGACTCCGGAGAAACGGAAGGTGCTGTATGATCTATGCAGATGTCGGCTCCCTGTCCGCAATGGAAAATTTCGGCTGTGAGATGTATTTTGCGACGGAAGCCGGGCTGGCAGAAACGGTGTTTCTGCTTTGGAGCACCACACCGACCGTCATGCTCGGAAAATACCAGAACGCGCTGGAGGAAATCGACCGGACATATGTGGAAACAAACGGAATCACGGTGATCCGGCGAATGTCCGGCGGCGGCACGATCTACACCGATCCGGGCGGACTCCAGTTTTCCTACATCGTTCCGGATTCCTCGCAAACCATCGATTTTTCGGCGTTTATCACCCCGGTCACACGCGCGCTGTCAGAATTGGGACTGGACGCTATGGCAGATGGACGGAATGACATTCTCGTCTCCGGGAAGAAGGTGTCCGGCAACGCGCAGTATAAAATCAAAGGCGCAACGGTACACCACGGTTCTCTCCTCTTTGACACGGATCTTGCCGCACTGACCCGTGCCACCACTCCGAAACCGTATAAGATCACCTCAAAAAGCATCGCTTCCGTCCGGGATCGTGTGACAAACATTCGGGAGCATCTGCCGCGAGATATGTCCCTTACCGGGTTTCGTGACGCACTGTTGTCAGCCCTTTGCGGTCACACGGAGCCGTACCCGCTTACCGACACGGTACGCGAACGGATCCATACGCTGGGACAGACGTATTACGGCGCGTCCGTGTGGGAGACAGGGCCGAAATATGCACTCACAAAAGTCTGTCATCTGCCCGGCGGTACGATGGAATTCGCATTGTCGATGAAAAACGGCAGAATCGCGGACTGTCGTGTGTCCGGCGATTTTTTCGCAAATGTGGATGCCGGTGAGATCGCCTCGTACCTGATCGGCCAGCCGCTGTCGGAGCCGGAGCTTACCACGGCTCTTTCCCCTTTATCCGGCAGGCTTTTCTCCATTTCCCCGGCGCAAATCGCCCACACGCTTGCCGAATAACGAAAAAAACGCTCTTTTTCAAAAAAAATGCATTTCGTGGGAACTTTTTCTCATGCGATGCGTCTTACATCATAGAGCGAAAGGACACGGGGAAGCGGAAATTTTACATTCCCGCCATGCAAATGCCTTTTTCGTGTCATATATTTCCTATAGAATATATGGGAGATGAAAATTCGTATACACCCGCCCGCACTACCGCGCATTGCAGGTTCTGCACGGCGGAAAACAATCATTTTGGAGGTTTTTATGAGAAAATGGAAATCCGCTGTATCCGCTTTTCTGGCGGGTATTATGATTCTTTCCATGGCTGCAACCGCTTTCGCGGCAAATGTAACCTTCACCGACACGTCCACCCACTGGGCGAAGGATCAGATCCAGTATCTGGTATCCAAGGATGTGCTGAACGGCTACAAGCAGTCCAACGGCACCTACACCTTCCAGCCTGACGGAACCGTCACCCGTGCAGAATTCATCAAGATGCTGGATGAAACGTTCGGCCTGACCGCCACAAAGGCGATCTCCTTCAGCGATGTGAAATCCACAGACTGGTTCTATCCCTATTTTGCAAAAGCAGCCGCACAGGGCTATCTCTTGAACTATGGTACAAGCTGCAGCCCGAACGGTCAGCTCACCCGTGAAGAAGCCACCACGCTCCTCGTCCGTTATCTCGGCCTGACCGGATCCAGCGAGGCAGCCGCATCCAGCTTCACGGACTACTACTCCATCAGCGAAAACTACCGCTCTGCCGTCATGATCGCCGTAAACGCGGGTCTGGTCAACGGCTACAAGGAAAACGGCGGCACCTACACGTTCCGTCCGAAGAATACGCTGACGCGCGCGGAAGCACTGACCATCCTCTATCGTGCCGCCGGTGCCATCTATAACGCCAGCGCATACACAAAGGACAGCGGCTCCGCTTCCACCAACGCAGTGATCACACGCGGCGGCGTAACCCTGTCGAAGCTTGCGCTCACCGGTCGTGTGATCGTTACCGAGGGCGCGTCCGGCGATCCGGTTACACTGACCGGCTGCACCTCCACGGATACCATCTATGTCCGCGGCAGCGCAAACCTGATTCTTGACAATTCCACGATTCAGAATATCGTGCTTCTTTCCCCGAACAGCACCGTCATGATCTCTACCATGAACGGCACCACGATTGAGAACCTCACCCTTTCTTCCAAAGCGTCCCTTGTGATCGCAAGTGGCACCAAGGTGACAAATCTCACTGTGGAAACCGGCGCATCCGGCATAAGCGTTACCGGCAACGGCACCATCGGCAAAGCAATCATCTACGCGAACAACTTTGTCTCAAGCATCGTCCCGCAGGAATACCTGATCGCTTCCGGTCTGACTGCAAACTTCAGCGGCAGCGTATACTCCGGTTCCTCTGACGACCAGAGCGCGTTCTCTTCCGTTCCGTACATCAGCAAGTCCGATGACGATTACTACCTCAACATGACCGCCGATTATAACGGTCGCCTGTACTACTATTTCTCCAACGTCAACGATACCCCGAGTTCCGCCGACTTTGATTCCCTGTATGCAAACGCCAATTACCACGGCAGCATCTACGTTACAAAGGGCAAGGTCTACTCTGAAAAGGTCGGAACCGAGCGCGAGCTCTCCGGCTACAGCTATGTAGTGCTTCAGATGGTCACGGACGATCGTACCTATTCACCGGTTCGTATCTCCAACACTCCCACCTCTGGTACCGGCTTCACCACCGATCCGTATCTCTACAGAGCGGATGAGGTTGCCTTCACACCGCAGTACAGCGGTACGGTATGGTACTTCTACACCGATTCCGCAAGCAGCCTGACTGCAGCGGAATTCCAGGCAAAGTACAAAAAGGTGGACAGCGAATTGAAGGGCACGGTCACGGTAAGTGCCAACCGCAGCGAATCCATCTATCTGAAAGAAAGCTACCTGAGCAATTATCCCTACGTTGCTGTTATGTTGGAAACCTCGGGCGGTCTGTACTTCCAGCCGATCCTCGTTTCCGCAGGTGACAACGGTTTTAACGTAGAGCCTAAGATCACCACGCTCGGCACCATTGAGTATAAGACAAACGTATCCGGTACCCTATACTATTA
>CAVIKO010000003.1:35351-45139 GCA_963643035.1 bacterium | reverse complement strand
GTCCTCGGATCAGCCGTCTCCGGATAAATTCCTCTCCGAGTGGAGAAGTGCGCGGGAAAGCGGCAAGACGGACGTCATCCGCAACCGTACGGCTACGATGACCTACAAGACCTCCCTTTCGGATTCCTATCCCTACATCGTGTTCTGCATCCAGGACGGCGATGATTATCTGACTCCGTTCGTGCTGGACATCTCCTACAATTCCGGCTTCTCTGTGGATCCTTATGTTTCCTCCGCAAATGAAATCTCCTTCAGAGCAAGCGTATCCGGCACCGTGAGATGGTATTTCTCCAAGTATTCGTCTGCTCCGACCTCCAAGGAATTCCTCAGTGAGTGGAACTCTTCTTCCTCTTCCCGCAGCGGCAAGGTCAATGTAAGCTCCACCAACTACGGCAGCTTCTCCTTTGACAGCAGCTACGCGGAATCCTATCCGTACATCGTTGTGATGCTGACCGCGAATAACGACACCGACTATCAGCCTGTCGTTGTGGATGTGCTGAACAATTCCAATTCCGGCTTCACCGTGGCGCCGTATTGCGACACCTCTGCCGAAAAGGTTTACTTCAAGACGGCTTCCGACGGCTACATCAGCTACTACTTCTCAAAAAGCAGCTCCACAAACGGTCTTACCGAAGACTTTGACGATATGTACGATCGTACTTCCGACGAGTATAAGGGAACATTCCCCGTCAAGGGCGGCACCCTCGATTACATCGACTTCTCCAAGATCGATGCGGCTCGCTACTCCTACATCGTGATCATGTTCACCGATGAGAGCGGCAAAAACTATCTGCCCACCTATCTGAATCTGACCACGGACAGCCAGTCCGACTCCACCTACGGCATCACAATCTACTCCATCAGCAACGGCAAGATCCGCCTCGCGGTAGATACGGACGGTACCCTGCACTACAAGCAGGTCGATCAAGATGGCGCTTCTACCGGTTACTGGTCGTCTACGAAAACGGTAGAAAAAGATACGATCATTACGCTGACCTATGAAGTGAACGGTGGCAGATACTTAGCCGTCTGGTTAGACAATCTGCCGACGCTGTATGTGGATCTTTCCAGCGACTACTCCCGCAGCGACGACATCGATGATGGCTCCAATACGCGCGGCGATGGCTTCCGTTCTGTTACCCGTAAGTTGGACGGCACCACCTTAACCGTTGATTTCACACCGGATGTGGACGGTACGGTTTACTTCTCGTCCAGCAACAGCGGCTCCACAGGTGAATCCCAATCCGTTACTGCAGGCGAGAATTACACCATTTCCTTCGATGTCTCCAAGTTCCTCAACCTCGGCGATGTTGTTGGCAATGTCACCATCACGATGCAGCTCTCCTCCGGCAGCAAGATCTACGAAAGAGTCACACTGCTCGACACCAGCGATGTAAGATAATCCATACCAATAGAAAAGGGAGATACCGTATCAAGCGGCGTCTCCCTTTTGCTACATACAAAACCGGGTACCCATTTTTGCGGATACCCGGTTTCTTTCTACTTACATTTTATAATGTGGAAAACGCCTTCATGTCGTTGATACCCATGATGTCGTACCAGTGATACCGTACCGTCTCGCCGTCGATTTCCCACAGTTCCGGATTCTCGGTTTCCATCCAGTCGATGGGACGCGCCTTGTTTTCTTGAATGGAATTGACGCGGAACGCCGCGCGGAGGTCGTCCATCTGCGCATCGTTCAAAACACCCGGTTTGCACGAGACAAACAGCGGAGAGCCGGAGCGCGACAGCGCGTCCAGCCACTGCCTGTTCAGTCTCCAGTCAATCTTTCCCGTGATGCCAACGCAATCCGCGTCCGCGCCGTAAAAGGTGCCGTTCTGGATCATGCGGAACGCCAGCGTGTTGGTACCCATCTGTCTGGTGCGTTCCCAATCGAAACCGCTTGTGTCGTCACCGGTGCGGTTGAGTTCATGGATTCCGGCGCACAGGTGCGAAACGCAGTTGCAACCGATGATAACGCAGTCCTTGCCTGCTTCTTCCTTGATTGCGCGGTACAGATCGATGACGATCTCCGCAGACGTGCGCGAACGATCGTAAAAGTGCCAGCCGTCCCGTGCCATCTGCTTGCCAAAGTTTACGCCCCAGTTACCAAATATATCAAAAGTGGAATAGTCGTGTTTGATGAGTGTATACCCCCAATCGACAATCCGGCGCGTACATTCCCGGACATACGCGATGGTTTTCGGATGGGATGGATCGAGAACATCGGAATTCCGCATAAGACGCATATCGTCTGTAATACCAGGTACATCACGCGCCTGATCCGCTAAATACCGCACCCAGATACCGGGGCGCACGCCTTTTTTCGCCATCTGCGCCGCCAAGCCCGCCATGTCCGGGAACCGTTCGTTTCCGCGATCCCACGGACCGTCGCAGCGGTTCTTCTGCCAACCATCGTCGATCACCATGTACGGAATATTCGCATTTCCTTTGCACAGATCGGCAACAAATTCCGTATCGGCTAAAATCTCCTCGTGCGAGCTCTTGCCGTACGCGTAATACCAGTTGTTCGAGCCGTAGACCTTGTGATCCGGCACAAGCGGGTGCGGACACATCCGCCGACAGAATGCCTGCCCCGCCGCGTATGCCGTCATATCGTCGTATTCCGAAAACACCACGTCACATACGGACAGCGTCCGACCGCCGAGTTGTACGCCAGAGCCGCCGTTGCGCACATCGCACCAGAGGGTCACCCCGGCTCCGTCATACTGCCAGGTGCAAATTGCACCGGGCTGTACCATCACACCATACGCATCTGTGTGCCGTCCGGTTGTATCGGGATTGCGGTCGTTCCCGTTGGACGCAAGCATATACCACGGCATGATCCGTTCGGGAATGATGCCCTCCCAGCGGAATTTACCGTAACCGCGCTCGTAATCGTCGCCCAAAATACGGATGTCCGTCCGTTTTTCCGCTTCTGTGAAGTTGAACCGCAGCCGCAGATACGTCACCTCGGATTCCACAGCGATGAGCGAAATATGCAGAGTATCGCTCTGCGACAACCCCACATGTACATCGTTCCAATACAGATCCACGGGTGATACACCGTCGTGATGCGGATTGTCCTTTTCGGCAAATGTGACACTCTCCGACGCGGTATAAACCGTGAGCAAATCGGGATAGCGAGTCTTCATTCTCTATTTTTCCTCCTGATTAAGTTGTTGTTATGCAAACAGCCAGAAACGTCCCTCACCGGGTGCTATGGTCACGGCAAAAGAAATGCCATGCGCTGTTTTTTCGTATGAAAGCGGCTTCATCTCCCCGGTATGCGCGTCCGCTTCTATCGCGCTCTGATAGCAGCCGTCCACAGATACAGGAACGGTCACAGGCGTTTTGTCCATATTTGCAAGATAGACGATGCGCACGCCGTCTGCCGTTACGCGGGAATGGGAAAGAAGCATCGGATGTACACCATCTGTCAATCGCACCGGGCGGCAGCAATCCGGCAGGTCGGTGTCCAGCAGCGCGCCGAAATCCGTCGTCTCGGATGCGTGCATTTTCCCCGCCGCGATTGCCGCCGGAATCGTGCCGTCCAACGTTTCGCCTGTTTCGCGGGAAAGGGTCGGAATCTCGCCGCAGAAGAACACCGCAATTCCGTTTTCCGCAAGTGCTGCCAGTTTCTCCGCTGCTTTTTCTTCAAGCACACGCGCACACGGTAAGACAACGGCACGGTAGGCACGATCCCGGTAACACAGCACGCCGTCCCGGATCTCGCCCTCCAAGAGGATGGCACAGTCGATGTAGTCGAAATCGATCTGCCGGTGCAAAAGTTCCCACGACGCATGGGTAAACGCGGATTCGAGCGCGACCGTTTTCGGTGAGGAATCGACTGCGCGGGCTGCCGTAGTGGGTGTATACGCTTCCCACATCGCGGCTTCCGGATAGAACACCGCCACGCGGCTGTCCCGGCTGCCCTGCCGTAGCAGATACCCGGAACGCGCCGTATACCGATTAAAGGCGCGGATCTCGTCCGGGGTCAGTCCATCCCACGAATAGTAGCTTGTAAAATTGTTCACGCCGAGCGCGAGATGCCAGTTAACAGAGCCGTAATAGCATTCCTTCCCTGCCACTTCGCCGCGCTCCCGCACACAGTGATCGGAAAATTCCGTGAATACCTCATGCTCCCCACTGACATCGGCAAAAGACGCTGCCAAACGCGCAATCGGGATGATATGTTCCGCCATGAGCGGCCCAGTTTCCGTATTCAGCTCGTCGATGCCGGGCCAGTCGAGCCGCCGCATACTCCTGAAAAACGAGCCGTAGTTGATCACATGTGCCTGGAGCCGTTCTTCTTCGAGCAGATGCCCGGAGGATTTCAGACCGTTCTCATGGCACCATGTCTGGATCGTGCCAAAATAGCCTTCTTCGACTGTATTCGCGATAAATTCCCAATAGTCGCACCGCCGTTTCACGACAGATTCTCCGCGTCCGGTGACGACAGCGACACACGCAAGCCACAGCGGATAGCCGTATTCCCGCTCAAAATCCGCCGGATAGCTCTCCAGCCACGGCAGAATTGGGAAAACACCGGTGCGGATGTTCCACGAGATCAGCGACGGTTCGTCCGTGAACATCGCAAGTACGCCGCTGCCGAATTTTTCCCCAAGCACACGGCGGTAGTTCTCATGTGTGCATTCTAGGAAAAGGCGCGTCGCCGCCTTGTCGGACAAACTAATGTAGTTGCGCGGCTCACTGTAGCTTTCTGTGGCGTGCGTCCCATCAAAGAGACGGCGGATGCTCATCATAAAGAGGTAATACTGCCCCTGCGGTACGTGGATATACAGCACGTTGTTTTCATTCAGTTCTCCGGTCACATCGATCGGATCGCCGCCGTTCTTCGGAATCAGCACCGCTTTCCACAATTTCGTATCCGGTACATCCGCCCGATAGACGCACGGTCCGCCGATCTGCCGCCAATAATCGTAGCAGTACAGCCCCTTCGCGATATGTTCCGGGTGATGCTCGGTGACATATCCGCCTGCCGTGCCGGACGGATAGCCGTTTTCGTCGTAGATCCACGTGTGCATCCCACGTTCCATGTACGCGCGCATCCCCTCCGCCGTCTTTTCCCAAAGCGATGCATCCCCCGGAAAATCTGTTGTATAGGGAATATTGCCGACGATCCCGCCAAATCCGAGCGCGTCGTACCGCTCTGCCAGCGCCGGATCCGCCGCGCCACCGTGAATGATCTGATACACCGCATACCGTCTGTCCGGCTTGGCAAACGGCTTAACATATCTCTGCAGCTTGTCCAAATCTTCCTCCGCATTTTAAAATGTCATAGATAAAGTATACCATAAAATCAATGTGGATGCAAGATGAGAATGGAATTTTGTCAAAATCGTATGTTTTGTCCGGAACCACGTCGCAACTCTCCCACAATATTCGACAGTCTTTCCTGCAGGACTATCGAATTTCTTTTTTCGCAAATCCCCATACTCCTCTTGCAATCGAACAATTTTTCCTGTATACTATATACATATCCCAACCGCCATTGTTTATGGCAATTTTATCAGGGATAAGCTGAATCATGCGAGTTTTCATGCGAAAAATGCTTTGATCTGTGGGCTTTTTCGCGTGAAAACAACCTTACATCAGCGTTTCCTTAGTTTTCGGATCCTGTATCCGCCTGATTTTTATCTTTTGAAAGGAGAACCCCATGCACATGAAAAAAACTCTCTGTACGCTTCTCCTTCTCTGCGGACTTCTTCTGTCTGCCTGTGGAGGGAACACCGCTGTGGACACCGTCCCGACTGAATCCACTACGGACAACACCACAACTGACACCACGGTTGAGATGGAAACCGAACCGGAGGATCGCACATATCTGGATGATCTGCCGGACGGACTCGATTACGGCGGCTATGACTTCCGCGTGCTGGTCTACGAGGGCGGCAACACATCTGCGGAAACCGCAAATGCTTGGCTCAATTATTTTGAAATGGAGGGCGAAACCGGCGAACCGATCAACGATGCGGCGTGGAAGCGCAATCTTGCCGTAGAGGAGAGACTGAACGTGAAAATCACCGCCCATGAGGACGCGAAATGGGGCGACATCCTGAAACTTCTGTCCCAGACTGTTAAGGCGGGCGAGGACACCTACGATCTCGTCTGCCCGCCGTCCACGGAATCCTATACTGCCCTTATCCGCGAGGGTTCCCTCTACGACGTGGCACAGTCAAAATACATGAATCTCGAAAAGGGATACTACAGTCAGCAGATGATCGATACCTATCGGCTCGGTTCCCATGTGTATCTTTTCACCGGCTCCTATCCGTATCCCATCTTCGGCAGTCCCTACATGGTCGTCAATCTCGATGCATGGAACGACCGCGGACTCCCCGATCCCTATGAGCTTGTGAAGAACAACGAATGGACACACACAAAGCTCATGGAATGCATCGCCGACGCATATGAGGATACAAACGGCGACGGCAAACGCAACAATGCGGATTTTTACGGTATGGGAACAAACAATGCCGGTGCTGTACTCAAATTCATGTTCCACTCCTACGGCGGCTCTGTGGTGGAAACAACGCCGGATGGTTTTACGTTCACCTTAAATTCCGAAAAATCACAGACGATTGTAGAAAAGCTCGTGGAGATCGCATCCTCCGATGGCTTTAAGGACAATCTGACCTTAGAGGATGGCAACTTTCTGCTCTATCTCTATCCCTCGTCCTTCTTCCGTCTGCGTGATCTCGAATTCAACTATGGTATCTTACCTTCTCCCAAGCTCGACGAAACGCAGGAAAATTACATCACCTACGCCTGCGGCAGTGTGCTTTCCGTTCCTGTGACCGTTTCCGACCCGGATCGCACCACTGCTATCATAGAAGCCCTCTATTCTGCAACGCACACCTATATGGCGGACGTATTCACGAACACTTTTGTGGAGAACAAGCTCCTCCGTGACCAGGGTTCGCAGGAAATGTACCGCCTGATCACCGAAACCGCGTCTTATGAATTCACACGCAATATCGACCCGACAAACGGCGTATACTACAACATGAAGCCGCTGGAAACCCTGATCTCCAAAAAGTCCACCGATCTTGCATCCGCGTGGGCAAAGATTGAGGAAAAGGTCACGACTTCGTTCACGGAATTTTACGCAGACGCTACAAAATAAACCGCGTTTTCCGCTTAAGAAACGCTGATTTACGTTTTTTGCATCAGAAAGTCCTTGCATTCTATGTCTTCAACGTGAAATCTCGGTTTAATCAGTGCATCCGCAAACAAAAAACGCCCGCATGGGACCTCTCCTATGACGGGCGTTTTTTTATGTAGCTTTCACTCCGGAATTTTCACAATGATTGTTTTGTAGACATGATGGAAAAGAAGCAGGCTGACGGCAATCGAGGCGATCTCCGCGATAGGGAACGACCACCACACCGCATTCACGTTGCCGGACAGCGAGAGCAGATACGCCGCCGGCACCAGCACGACAAGCTGACGTGCAAAAGAGATACACATCGAGTAGATTCCCTTGCCGAGCGCCTGGAACACGGACGACAGCGCGATGCAAACCCCAGCAAACACAAAGCTGATACTGATAATCCGCAATGCCGGAACACCAATCGCCAGCATATCCGCGTCCGCATCAAAGAGTGCGAAAAGCTGTGACGGGATACACTGCATGAGAAGAATGCCGACTGCCATAAAACACGTGGCAATGATGCAGCCGAGCCGAACCGCGTGGAGCATCCGTTTCCGCTTCTGTGCGCCGTAATTGTATGCGATGACCGGGATCACACCGTTGTTCAGACCGAATACAGGCATAAACGCGAAGCTCTGAAGCTTGAAATATACGCCGAACACACTTGCCGCCACATCGGAGAAGCCGTTCAGGATCTTGTTCATCGCGGTGGTCATAACACTGCCGATACCGACCATGATGATCGAGGGAATGCCAACCGCGTAAATCCTGCCGATAATCCCCCAGTTGGGCTTAAAATTCTTTGCGTACAGCCGAACCTCCGGATTGAATTTGTGGTTGAACACAATTCCAAGGATAAACGCCGCAATCTGCCCAATTACAGTAGCATACGCAGCGCCAGCGACGCCCATTTCCGGACAGCCGAGCAGACCAAAAATCATAATCGGATCGAGAATAATGTTGATGACCGCGCCGATGCCCTGTGTAAACATGGTGTAAATCGTCTTGCCGGTGGACTGCATCAGCCGTTCAAACATGACTTCGCCGAAAATACCGAACGAGATCATCGTGACAATGGAGAGATACGTTTTTCCCTCCGCAATGATCGACGGCGTTTTCGTCTGGAAGGTGATGAACGATTCGGCGAAAAAGAGACCGAAGAAAAAGAACAGCAGAGAACCAAACATAGCAAGCAGCACGCCGTTCGCCGCCGTTTTGTTTGCCTTATCGTATTTTTTTTCACCGAGCGACCTGGACAGAAGCGCATTCACACCAACGCCTGTGCCGGTCGCTGTGCCGATCATGAGATTTTGCGCCGGAAATGCGTATGACAGAGCCGCTAATGCGTCCTGACTGTACCGTGCGACAAACACACTGTCCACGACGTTATAAAGAGCCTGCACGAGCATGGAGAGAATCATGGGGACGGACATCGACAAGATAAGCCGCCCCATGGGCATGACACCCATTTTGTTTTCTTTTATGGGAGAATCCATTTTGTAAAATTTCCTTCCTTACCTATATTAACACACATACTGTATATTATACACGTTTCGCCTATAGATGTAAAGAGTGGGAATGGCGAATTTCCGGCAGGGATTCCGTATGGTTCTGTATACATATACAAAAGAAAAGCCGGAATCGCACCGGACATTTTCTTTAAGGACGCTTTGAACAAATCGAGATTTCGTGTCAAAAGCCATGGTATTCAGAAATTTTTGTCGCAAAAACACTGAAGAGCAGCGTTTCTTTTATTATCATTCAACTTCACATCTAAACCGTGGGACGAATTGCTTCCCTGTTCAGCCACACATCATTCCCACTTGATGATAGTAAGCCTTGCCTCGGAGAATTTGCCCGTTTTGCGGGAAAATTCTCGAGAGTGGGACGAATTGCTTCCCTGTTCAGCCACACATCATTCCCACTCTTCCGGCAGCGCCTCGTCCAGATATGCCAGCCGTCCCTCGAACCATTTTGTCAGCGCGTCCACATGTTCCGTGTAGGTACGCACCGCTGTTGTTTCATAGGGGCTGTACTGCACCGTGATGTCCCAATCGGTGTCCGCATAATTCCGCGCAAACGCCGCGGCGTACTGATCTGTGAGCACACCGATCTGACTTCTGCCGAGCGCGTTGTCCCGATACACGTTTTCAAGGATATCGTGAACCTCGATATACCGTTTTTTTACCAGTTCCCGAAACGCCGGATCATCAAAGAGCATCGCGTACCAACCCTCACGGTACCAGAGTCCATGGGTGCTGTCTCCGCTGTCGTCTCCTCTGCCCAGAATGTTCAGATATATCCGGTAGCCTTCCTCGTCGCAGGTATCGGACACATTGCCGGAGGACAGGTCGAAATCCCAAACCGGTCCGGCATAAAGCTTTCCGTCCTTGCGGAAAAAGCGGGTAGAAAATGCGTTGCTGTCAAGATTTTTCGTAAACTCCATCACAAGATACACGTTCACAAACGAATCCACGTCGATGTACTTCCCGTACTGCGCCATGTCTCCTGTGAGCAGAGCCTCTTCCATCTCCGTGAAAAAAGAGGCCATTTCCTTCTTACGCTCGTTCGTCATTTCCTCCGGCACATTAACCTTGAAGCGCAGTCCGGA
>CAVIKO010000003.1:12413-35341 GCA_963643035.1 bacterium | reverse complement strand
AAATCCTCCCCCTCATCATCGATGTCTACACGCCCCTTCCCATCCGTAACAGGCTCAATGAGATCGTATACCCCTTGGTATTTTTCGTTATAATAAACCTCCACCAGCGTAGTCTGCGAAGTATACGGACAATCGAGAGACTGCGCCAGATGGAACGAGAGCTGCGTACGCATCAGGGTTTTATCAAACATCCCGGCAAGAAGGGTCCATCGCTTGCCGCGATCCATACCGAGCAGTCCATCCTTCTCCGGCAGCTTGAAGGTATACGGCTTTTTCGGCGCGCCTGCTGTGGAATTGCCGCGGATTTTGATCTGGCAGTCCTCATACGATACGAGCGTATACGTCTCTCCCTCCGCCGGGATCACGGTTATGGTACATTTGCTGTATTCCCACGGTTCTGCGGTATCCGACTGGATGTACACCCGCGCCATCTCTCCCTGTCGCGGTTTGAGCAGCTCTTTTTGTACCAGAATATCATGGTACAGCCGTTCTACTTCCTCCTGTGTGATCTTCTCAACGGCGAGCCTTCGATTCGCCTCAGTCACGTATTCCCGAAACTGACGCGCGGACTCTTCTGTATATGTGGAAAACGGCAGCGGAAACTCCATGGCGTACAGACACGCCTTGCGCGCTTCAAACAGGGAGGCAAACTCCGGCTTCCACACCATCTCCTCCGCGACCGATTCCGTATCCGTATCCTTTTCCGAACGTGTACAGCCATATCCGACAAGTGTGATACAGGCACACAGGATTAGGATAAAAATCCCTCTCGTCATTTTTCGCATATCCGCACTGCTCCTCATACGTCATTTTATAGAGTATACCATAAAACTTCCGTTTTGGCAAGGCAAATTCCCGTCCGTAAACACAAAATTCCCCGGATTTTTGGTGGATCCGGGGATATATATTCATTTTTTGGATACCACAACGGCGTATTCGTAGGGATACAGCACCGACAGCGTCGTACCGTCCGCGTCGGATGAGAGTACCGTTGTGTTCACGCAGTCCGTCACCTTCATAGACGGCAGCGCAGGTGAGAGAATTTTGTCCGGCGAGAGATTGAGAAGAAGCGTGGCGCGCTCGTTTTCGTCCTCCGCGCAATAGAGGTAGAGATCGGGATTGCCCATGCAGTGTACCGGCAAGCCGAAAAACTCCGTCACCTGTCTTTGTCTGCAATAGTTGCGGTAGAACGCCTCGTTTGTAAAGTCCATCCGGCTCGCGAGTACGAAAAACCGCTGTCCCGCGCTGTTTTCATACGTGTACGATGTGGGTGCATCTCCGTAATAACTCCGTTTCTCCGCCTTTTCATCTACAGTCAGCCGATATGCATAGGTACCGTAGCTCACCGGGGTAAATTCCGCATATTCCGGAAAGGATTCTTCACCAGTGCTGACTTTTTCCCCAACCGCGCGCAGTCCCACGTCAATCCCGCGTTTTGTGAGAATCTCCGCAGCGGTCAGATCCACACAAAGCGGCAGTTCCAGTGCGGAAACCGGCAGAGTCTTTGCGCTTTCGCCGAATACAATCCCGCCACACCCGCCACCGGTATAGATCACAGGCAGCGACAGTCCCATCGCAAACCGCTCTGCTTTGGCAAAGAGCAGATTCTGGATATACTCCTCGCCTACGTATTTCTCCGGTAGATCATAGTTCCGCAGCTTGTGCTGTTCCTCATAAATCCGCACACCACACGCTGTTTTCCCTGCAAATGCGGTCTCGATCTTCTTGTAATCCGTCTTGTGCGCATTGTGCCGCGCCAGATATCCCGGTTCATATGTCACGGCGGATGCATTGTAGTCGCACATGTATTTGAGAATACCGCTGTTGCAATGCGCGGCGCGGAGCGCGATGTCAAAGCATTCGAGGTATGCAGCTGGGATCGTCCACCGCGGTCTGGGGTATACGTCCCCCTCGGAGATCACCTCGATCCCACGCTCCGCCGCCCACAGAGATTCGATCCGCGTCAGCTCGATCACATCCGCCAGCCGATTGCCCCAGCCCTTGTTCACAGCCCAATACGGCGCGCCGATGGTACGCAACAGGGGCTTTGTGCTCCCGGCAAGCAGAAGGGAGAGCTCGGCGGCGTCGGTGCCCTCGACATCCCAGGAGGAGATGCACGCGCACTGCCCCATCCGGATAGTCGGGTCAACGGAATCCACAGCCGCGCGCAGTTCCCTTGCATATGCACGCAGGGAATCCGCCATAGACGCCATGTACGCGTCGCGGTACTTGTTCGCGCCTCCCGTGAACGCTTTTTCCGCAAAGGTCGCAGGATCGATCGTCTCTCCAAGACGCGCGGAAATATCGGCGATATGGTGCGGACAGAGACAGCATAACCCTTCCTGGTGCCCAAAGCGCAGATCGTCATCCAGCAGAATGATATCCGGTCTTTCCCTTGCCGCGTCTTTTATGTATTCGGCGACAAAGGCACGGTAATCCGGATCTGCGGGACAGTATTCGTTCGCATTTTCCGAACCGTGCATCGTGGTCATGTGGGAAAACGGCATCGGATCATTAAGCATGAACGCCCACAGCCATACGCCGACCGTGAAGCCCTGCTCCCGCATATAGCGGATATTTTCACCAAGCGTACGGAAGATCGCCGCCCGTACCGTTTTCTCCGCACGCTGTGCGCCAATGGTTAAAAATACGCGGCTGACCTCCGCTTTCCGCAGTGCCGCGACGACGGTTTCCCTTCCCGAACGCTCCAGATGGCCGCTGTCGATGGGGACATATATCGTATACATACTGCTCTTACCTCCTCTGTATGAATCGCTTTCAAGCGTCGTATTCCTGATTGTCTCTTATCTGCTCTGTTCGCGAAGCGGGATACAAAATCAGCCTTCCGGTGCTGATTCCCTCGCGCAGGACATAGCTTTTGTTTCTTCTTCCATCGTATACTCATTATACGTTGTATACTCATTATACACAAATTCCGCCGTGATAGAAAGCGGTCAAATCCGATTCATGCGGTATTTTTCCGTGGTTTTTTTGGAAAATGCATTGCAATTGTGGTGAGAATGATATAAAATCTATAGAAAAAGCTGCATCTTTTTCGAGAAAGGAGCGCATTCTGTCATGATTTTTTACACCGTCCACTTCCGTAGTCTCCCACGAATGGCATTTGTGTGCAGTATGACCGACGTGCTGACCGCCGGAAGCCGCAACGTGATCGACCATCGCCGAAATATGATCGAGCTGTCGTTTGCGAGCGGCTGTACGCGTGTTGTTGAGACGGAGCATACGCGCGCGCTTGTGCCGGAGAACCAGATTTTCGCGTTTTTCCCGGACGAGCGGTACGTCATCTATCCGCGGCTCACCGGAGAAAGCGCCGCTGTCTGGTCGCAGTCTGCCGCCGTCGTGGTGGAGGATATGGTCTATCGAAAATACAGCGTGGACAGCGCGGCAGAGGTGGATGCGTTGGTGCGCGCGCTTCCGTCGGACACCTTTGTGCTGCCGCGGATTTTCGATCCCGGCGAGGTCGGTATGGAACAGATCCACCGGCACTACCACGCGCTGTGCGTCGCGTATATGGAGAATTCCGCCGCGGGCAGACTGCGCTGCGTATCGGAATGGCTCCGCCTTTGCGCCTGCGTCGATGAAGCATTCCGCGGTCAGATTCAGACAGCTGTGTCCGCGCCGCCGTCCGATCCGAGATCCGCGTATTACTATGTGTACAAGATCAAGCGTCGGATCCTTGGCGATCTTGCCGCCCCGGTTTCCCTATCCGCCATCGCCGCGGAGCTGGGCCGTTCTCCGGACTACATCGGCAGGCTCTTCAAGGCGGAATGCGGTGTGGGCATCCACGAATACGTAAACCGCCAACGGGTGATGCGTCTGCAGGACATGATCTGTTTTGACCGGGATCGTCCGCTTGCCGCCCTCGCCAGTGCTGTCGGATTTACGGATCTGCGCTATGCCCAGCGGATTTTCAAGCGGTACACCGGCATAACAATGCAGCGATGCCGCCAACTTTCCGGGGGACTCACGCTCTATCACCCGAATCCATGGAAAAAAACAAATCTGAATCACGACATCTACCCGACACGGGAAGAATAAAACGGCTCTGTGCGCTGCTTCATGGATCGTTTTCAAAATTCTAACGTTTATTTACAAAAAGTTTCTTGTAATGAGACGGTGCGCGGTATAAGATATATATAGTGATACAGTATCGGTCGCGGTACCCGGATCCATCGATTGTCCCGATCCGCTGCCGCGCCGTTTTACGGAATGCGTGGGACGGAGGAGCCTATGTTCGGATATGTGAAGCCGTATGTGCCGACCCTTCAAGTGCAGGAATTTTCCCTCTATCGCGCCGTGTACTGCGGTCTTTGTCGGGAGATGGGGCAGGTAACGGGACAACTCTCTCGCCTTACCCTCAGCTACGATTTTTGTTTTTTAGCTCTGCTTCTCCTTGCTGTATCCGACACATCCGCCTCCGCTGAGCGGATCCGCTGTCCCCTCCATCCCGCGAAAAAACGCGCGGTGATCGCCTCTCATCCGGCACTGTCCCATACCGCTGTGGCAGCCGCATATCTCATCGATGGGAAACGGCTGGACGATCTTGCAGATGAATCCGGCTTTCATCGTGTAAAACCGTGTCTGGAAACGCCCCTTTGCGCCGGAATGCATATGCGTGTGAAAGGATCGGTCTACACCGCGTTTTCCGAACGGATCGCCGCCGATGTGCACACAGGACTGGAAAAGCTGTCGGTACTGGAGAAAGCTGACTGTGATTCCGCAGAGGATACGTCGCAATGCTTCGGGACGCTTCTTGCCGCCCTTTTTGCCGATTGCGCCGCCGCGGTCACAATGGAGCCCATGGCGCGGGCGATTCTCACGGAATGCGGGCTGCGTACCGGACGGTTTCTCTACCTGTGCGACGCCATGGATGATCTATGTGAGGATGTACGGCGCGGCAGGTACAATCCGCTTTACCGACTGTACGGCACGTATGCTATCGACGATGTGTCCGGCAAACCTACAGAGCTGGTGCGAGAGGGCTTCCGGATCGCCGCCACGGTGGATCTAACCGGATTGGGGCGCGCCATTGAACTGCTGCCGTATCCCGAGGGACCGTACACACGCATACTCAAAAACATTGTATACGCTGGCATGCCGCAGGTCGTACAGGAACTTGCCGCCGGCATTCATCCGCACATCCTATCCCCCGCAACCGACGCTTGGGACAGTTTGTCCGAGTCGCAAAACGCGCTTTTCGGAGAAGAGCGATCCCACGCCATCAATCTGCCGGACGACAATTTTCCGGCACAGGAGTAAAACCGTATGAAAGATCCTTACAGTATCCTTGGTGTGCCGAGAGACGCCGACGACGATGCCATCAAAAAAGCATACCGGGAGCTTGCCCGTAAATACCATCCCGACAACTACGCCGGAACAAATCTGGCGGAGGTCGCCGAGGAAAAAATGAAGGAGATCAACGAGGCGTATGACGCTGTCCAGAAGGAACGGCAGGCGGCAAAATCCGGCGGCTCCGCTTACACCTCCGGCGAATATTCCACCTATACCTCCTCCGGTACCACCTCCTTTACCGAGATCCGCGAGCTGATCCGTGCCGGACGCTACTCCGAGGCTGAATTGAAAATCGATGCCACCCCCGCCGGGGATCGCGGTGCGGAATGGAATTATTTAAAGGGCTGTTTACTGGTGCAGCGCGGCTATTACTACGACGCCATGAAATATATCGAAGTCGCGTGCTATCTCGATCCGTCTAACGCCGAATACCGCGAAGCAAAACGGCAAATGAACGTGAAATCGACCGCATTCGGCTCCCCATATCGCACAAACACCCACATGGGAAGCACGGATGTATGCGGTCTGTGTGCCAATCTTCTTTGTGCAGATGCCTTATGCGAATGCTGCGGCGGTGACCTGATTCCATGCTGCTGACCGAGCGGGAATGCTTTGCAACTGAATTGTAGAGCGAGTCAACCCACTCTTACTCTTTTGGCTGAAAATTATCGAGGATACAGTGATGAAAGATACACAAAACAAACAGAATTCCACGCCGCGCATCGACTTACAGTCGGCTGTCGGTCATGTATCCGACAAAGAACGTGACACTGCAGGCAATAACCGCAAAAGCAACACCCGGTGGCTCACGCTGTCCGCGATCCTTGCCGCCGCGTCGGTCGGACTTTTGTATGTCGGCAGTCTGACGGTGTTCGATCTCTCGATGATTCTGGTGTGCGCACTGGTCACGATGTTTCTCTACGTAGAGGCTGGGCGGAAATTCGCCGGGCTATACGTGGCGGTGACAGGACTGCTCTGTCTCCTTCTGCTGCCGTCCAAGCTGATGGCTCTGACGTACATCTGCATCGGCGGCATCTATCCGATCCTCAAAGCGACCTTTGAAAAATTTCGTTCCCTGTTCGCTTGGGCATTAAAACTCTCCGTACTCGATTCGATGCTGCTTTTGCTGATTGTGTTGGCAAAACTCGTTTTTGTGGCAGAGGACAGCTATTTCGACTTCACGCTCCCGATTCTTTTGGGTGGTACGGTTTTCTTCATTATATACGACCTCGCTCTGACCGGATGCGTCACGCTCTATATCGTCAAGCTGCGCAGTCGACTCGGAATGACGCGCAAGCTGTTCTGAAGCAAAATCGCGTGCCCGATGAGTGTCGTTATGCACAATTTCAAAAGTCTATAAAAAAATCCATTGTGAATTCTTTACGAAGTTGACCCCGTTTCGTTGACAGCGGGGTTCTCTTTATTGTATAATAGATGTGGTTGTAACGCGGCAGATCCGTTGGGAAAGCGCACGCGTGAACCGAAAGTGAGGAACACATCTATGCCCAGAAGTATGACAGCATTCGGAAGAGCACGGGCAATGAACGAAAAAGGCAACCGGGATATTACGGCGGAGCTCAAAAGCGTCAACAGCCGATATCTCGATATATCGGTCAAGCTGCCGCGCACCTATAGTTTCTTAGAAGAAAAAATCAAAGCATACCTCACTGCCCGTGGGATCTCCCGTGGGAAGATCGAGGTTTTCATCGGAGTCAATGTAACCGAGGATGACGGAACCTCCTACCGGCTCGACACCGCCGCAGCAGAGTCCTACATCGACGCACTGCACCATCTCCGGGATACGTTCGGACTTTCCGACGACATTTCCGTAATGACCGTGGCGCAGAACCGGGATCTCTTTCTTGTACAGCGCGCAGAGGACGACGCAGAACGGGACTGGGACGATGTACGCGCTGTTTTGGCCGTTGCCGTGGACGCATTTCTTGCACAGCGCGAACGAGAGGGCAGCAATCTCTGTGCCGATATGGCGGAAAAGCTCAGCCGTATCCGCGTGATCACCGGAGAAATCAAAACTCTATCTGAAACAGACATTGCGGGATATTCCGATAAGCTCGTGAAGCGGATCCGCCAGTTCTTGTCCGATTTCGATACGGAGGCGGCGGAGCAGCGGATTTTGACCGAAGCTGCTATTTATGCAGATCGTGCCGCCATCGATGAGGAGTTGGTACGTCTCGACTCCCATTTTGCCGCCATGGAAGAAATGCTCGCATCCAGAGAAGCAGTCGGACGGAAGATGGATTTTCTTCTGCAGGAAATGAACCGCGAGACAAACACCATCGGCTCCAAGGCAGGAAACGCCGAAATCGCACACCGGGTCGTGGACATCAAGTGCGAACTCGAAAAGATCCGAGAGCAGGTACAGAATATCGAATGAGCGTTGCGGGCAGAATAAAGGATATGATATGCGATTTGTAAACGTTGGATTCAATAATATTGTCAACGCCGCACGGGTGGTATCCGTGATCTCCTCGGATTCCGCGCCGGCGAAACGGCTCATACAGGACGCGCGCGATATGGGCAGAGCCATCGATTGCACCAGCGGCAGAAAGACCCGCTCCGTCCTCATCACAGACAGCGACCATGTCATCCTCTCCGCCATCCAGACAGAAACCTTGTCCGAACGTCTCTCCGGCAACGACACGGAGGATATGGATACGGATACAGAGAAATAAAGACCACAGAGAGGATATACAATTATGAATGAAAAAGGACTTATCATCGTGGTATCCGGCCCCTCCGGCAGCGGCAAAGGTACCGTTGTAAAGGAACTGCTTGCCACAGATCCCCGCGTTGGACTGTCCGTTTCCGCCACCACGCGTGCGCCGCGTCCGGGAGAAGCGGAGGGTGTACATTACCACTTCATGTCGAAGGAACGGTTCCGCAGTCTTCTTGACAACGGCGAGATCGTTGAGCATACGGAGTACAGCAACAACTATTACGGTACGCTCCGCTCCGAAATCGAACGGGTGACAGGCGCAGGACTCGATCTGATTCTCGAAATTGAGGTCGAGGGAGCCATGCAGATCAAAAAGCTCTACGGAAAACGTGCGGTATTGGTGATGCTCATCGCGCCGAATGCCGCCGAACAGGAACGCCGCCTCCGCGACCGTCAAACCGAATCGGAGGCCGTCATCGCAGCACGGTTGGAGCGGACAAAATACGAACTGTCCCTTGCCCCGCAGTATGAGTACATACTCGTCAATGAAACCGGAGCCCTTACGGAATGCGCCGAAACACTCTCCCACATCATCCGCGCCGCCAGACAATCGCGAGTCCGGATGGAGCCTGTCCTGGACGCGTATTACGAAATGTAAACAGATACCGGAGCTGCCCGCCATTTTTACTCAGTCGGACGCGAGCAGACATCCATAAAAATATCATCGATAATCACGAAACGGAGATATACGAAAATGCAAGAGAAGCAGGCAAGCATGATTTCCCCTTCCATCAATGAACTGACCGAAAACGGCAAGATCAACCGCTACGAGCTCGTCGTCGCCACCGCCAAAGCGGCGCGGATCATCACTGATGAATACGTCCGGCAGCGCGAATACGCAGAAAAGATCGCCATGAGCAAGGAAGGCGACAAGAACAAGCATATCGCAAGCTATATCAAAAAGGAATATCGGGACGAAAAAGCCGTCAAGAACGCCATTACGGGGCTGTACGATGGTGAATTCCGCATTCTCTCTCCGGAAGAAGCTGAGGAAAAGCACAAAAAAGAGGAGGCTGATGAAGCGGCGCAGCGCGAGGCAAGAGCCAAGAAATTGGAACACGTGATACAGGCACAGGCAGCAGAAGACGCAGCTGCTGCGGAAGAGGACGATACCGATTTCGACGAAGAAGACGATCTCGACGATCTGGAGCCAAGTGCGGAGGATCTGGCATCTGTGGAGGATTTTGAGAAAGATCTGTAATAGTATGCTGATTTCAGGTTGATTTTGCGCTGAAAAGTCATATTTGCACGTTTTTCAGCGCATCCTTTAGCAGCATGCTGTATCCGATGGATGGCGAGCGACACAACACGAACCGCACCCAAACAAAAATACACATAGGAGGAGTCTGACAGATGGCGGTGCTGGCACAGGTGTATATTATTGATATACCGTATGGAGCGGATAAGCCGTATACGTATTATTTTCACGCGCCTGTCGCACCGGGGGACTTGGTCGAGGTTCCCTTCGGCAAAGGCAACCGGGTCATGACCGCCATCGTTTTCACGGTAACGGAGGGTGAGCCGGAGGAAAAAACAAAACCCATCGCCGGGATTTGCGTGGCTGGACTTCTCTCCGCGGAAATGCTCGGCTTATGCCTTTTTATGAAGGAATATACGCTGTGTACTTTTGGCGAGGCGGTTCGTGCCGTCACCCCGCAGGCCGCACTTGCCAAGGTAGTGCAGTATTACCGTATCGCCACCCCGCTCACGGAGAAGGAGGAGCTGGCTCTGCCCCTGCGTACACAGCAAATCTACCGATTTATGGTCGAGCGGAAGCAAACCTCCCGACAGATGTTGCGCGCCCATTTTACCTTCGACTGCACTGCCCCGCTGGATGCCTTGCTCCGCGACGGTGTGATCGTCAAAGCAACGGAGATGCTCTCCCCCAGTGCCGGGAAAACAAAATCCTTTCTTGCGCCATCCGATGATTGTCTACGCGCCGTACAGGAAGCGGACGCGGACACCGTTCTTACCACCATCCGCGGCGAAAACCAAAGGCGGCTCCTTGCCGTATTTCTGTCCGATGGCGGCGATAATGCCGATACGGACGGAATCGCGGAGGACACCGTCATTGCACAGAGCGGACTGAGCAGACAAAGTGCCAAAACCGCGCTGCGCACGCTCCTGGAACGGGGGTATCTCGTCCGTCGTGAGGAGGTCGCGTATCGCAATCCTTTCGCACTCCATGAACCCGTGGAGCCTGCCGCACCACCCACCCTCTCGGAGGAACAGTCCGCCGCCTTATCGACCATTTGTACACTCTGCGACGCAGGAACGGCAAAAGCAGTGCTGCTGCACGGTGTAACCGGCTCCGGCAAGACAAACGTCATGCTTGCCGCCATCGATCACGTGCTGGCGGACAACCGCGGCGTGATCTGCCTCGTACCTGAGATCGCCCTGACGCCGCAGACGGTATCGATTTACCGTGCGCGATTCGGCGACCGGATTGCCGTAATCCACTCAGGATTGTCCGGCGGCGAACGGCTGGACGCATGGCGGCGGATCCGGGATGGCGAGGCGGATGTCGTGATTGGCACCCGATCGGCAGTATTCGCGCCGGTTCCAAGGCTCGGCATGATCCTCATCGATGAGGAACATGAGTACACGTATAAATCGGAGACAAATCCGAAATATTCTGCCCACGACATTGCCCGATACCGCTGCGGCTATCACAATGCCGTGATGCTCCTTGCTTCCGCGACTCCCTCCCTGCTTTCCTATTACAAAGCACAAAACGGGATCTATACCCTTATTTCCCTGACCAAACGATACGGAAACGCACGTCTGCCGTCCGTGACCATTTGTGATATGCGCGGGGAGTCCCCGTCGAATCCGGTCGGCTCCGTACTGGCAGAGCGGCTGCTGGCGGACAAGGCGGCAGGCAATCAGTCGATTCTCTTTCTCAATCGGCGCGGCTATCACAAATTTGTATCCTGCCGTTCCTGCGGCAAATCGATCCAGTGTCCGAACTGCTCCGTTTCCATGACATACCACGCCAACGGCAAGCATGGACACGCGGACGCGGACACAGACGGCGAGGGCTATTTGGAAGAAAAACGGCACGGCGGCTATCTTGTCTGCCATATGTGCGGCTATCGGACGATGGTGCCGGACAAATGCCCCGCCTGTGGGAAGGACAAATTTCTTTTTATGGGCTGCGGAACGCAGAAAGCGGAGGACGATATTGCCTCCCTTTTTCCCGATCTGCGCATCGTACGGATGGATCTCGACACGACCAAGGGAAAATTCTCCCATGAGGAGCTTCTCCAGAAGTTCCGTTCCGGAGAAGCGGATGTTCTGCTCGGAACGCAGATGGTAACCAAGGGACACGATTTTCCCCGTGTGGCAACCGTTGGCGTACTGAACGCGGACGGTGCGCTCCTCATCGACGATTACCGCGCTAACGAGCGAACGTTCGCGCTCCTCACCCAGGTGATCGGACGTGCGGGAAGGGGAGAAATTCCGGGGCAGGCGATCATCCAGACATGGAATCCCGACAATGAGGTACTCCACCTAGCGGCGCGGCAGGATTACCGCAAATTCTACGAGGGCGAAATCCGCCTGCGTAAGGCACTCTGCTTTCCGCCGTTCTGCGACATTGCAGTATTGACTGTGTCGGGCTATGACGAGGGCTTTTTGAACCGGATCATGGTGCGTCTGCGGGATATGCTCCTCTCCTATATCGCGGACGAATTTCGGGATGTGCCGCTCGTACTGTACGGACCGTTTGAGGCACCGGTGTATCGCGTTCAAAATGTGTACCGGATGCGGTTTGTGCTGAAATGTCGCCTCAACAAGCGAACTCGTTCCTTTTTTGACCGACTTCTCGTGGAATTCGGAAAGCCGTCATCCACACTCCTTTGGGAGGATACCGGAGTCGGCGAACGTGCAGCAAGCTGGAAGGACAAGCAAGTGCATCTCTCTGTGGATCTCAATCCGACGACGATCTAAACCTGCGTACATACGCAATACAATCATTCAACAGAAAGGACGCGTCCGGCATGTCTGTCTGACGCGGATAAAAATATGGCTATACTCAACATTGTTAAGGAAGGCGACCCGATTTTACGCAAAACCTGCCGTCCCGTAACGGAAATCACTCCGCGTATCCGGCAGCTTGCGGAGGATATGGAGGAAACGCTCTATGAAGCAAACGGCGTGGGACTCGCCGCGCCGCAAGTCGGCATTCTCCGGCGCATGGTGCTTGTCGAAGTAGACGATGTGCTGTACTGCCTGATCAACCCAGAGATCATCGAAAGCGAGGGAGAACAGGAAGACTTAGAAGGATGTCTATCCGTGCCGGATATCTGGGGAATCACACACCGTCCGAAGAAGGTGACGGTACGCGCCATGGACTTAAATGGTGAGGAAATCACCGTAACCGGGGAAGATCTCGGCGCGCGCGCACTCTGTCATGAACTTGACCATCTTGACGGACATCTTTTTACGGATCGCGCCGTCCACATTCTCACACCCGAGGAAGTAGATGCGCATTTCGGCAAGAACTGAGGTGGCACGGATGCGCATTGTGTTTATGGGAACGCCGGAGCTTGCGAAAGTCTGTCTGGAAGCGGTACTCCGTCATCCGGCAGCCGAGGTTGTCGCAGTATTCACACAGGTCGACAAGCCGAAGGGACGCGGAATGAAGATGATACCATCCCCGGTCAAGGCTCTGGCAATGGAGCGCGGGATTCCCGTCTATCAGCCGACGACATTCAAAAACGAGGCTTGTCTCGATCTGCTGCGGGAACTGGATCCGGAACTGATCGTGGTGGCGGCGTATGGAAAGATCCTGCCGCCATATGTACTTGATTATCCGAAATACGGCTGCATGAATGCGCACGGATCGCTTTTGCCGAAATATCGTGGTGCGTCTCCGATCCAGCGTGCAATCATGGACGGTGAAACGGAAACCGGTATCACCGTGATGCGCATGGATGCCGGAATCGACACGGGAGATATGTATTTCACTCTTCCCTGCCCGATTTCTCCGGAGGATGATTTCGGAACGGTACATGACAAACTGGCGATCCTTGCAGGAGAGGCGATGTACAAGGTGATCGACGCAATCCTAGACGGAACGCTGGAATCCTATCGCAAAAAACAGCCGGAGATCGGCGCGTCCTATGCGGCAAAACTGGAAAAAGCGGATACCATTCTCGACTTCACATGCGATGCAAGGAAAATCTGGTGTCAGATCCGCGGCCTTTCCCCTGCGCCGGGAGGACTGACGCATACACCGGATGGAAAGCTGCTGAAATTTGTGGGCGTATCGCCGGAATGCGGGCAAGCGGTTGGCGCACCGGGTACCGTAGTCGATCTCGCGCAGGGCATCACTGTGGTCTGCGGCGACGGCGGCACAATCACAGCGACCCACGTGATCCCGGAAGGTAAGAGCAAAATGGCAGCGGCAGATTACATCCGCGGGCGCAAGCTCCGCGTTGGCGATGTTCTCGTGAGCGATGCCGTTCATGACTAACCGCTTTCGTTATGGATACCCATGCAAATTCCGGAATCGCCTAAGGTGCGACTCTGTATGTTCTCCATCGGCATAGCACCGCGTTTTTGAAAATTCATAGAGAAAGGTGCAGAAAATATGCCTTATTATTACGGATTTGATATGACCTACGTAGTATTTGTCCTACCTGCGCTGATTTTTACACTGATCGCACAGGGTATGGTACAGTCTACGTTTAAAAAATACGCGCGTGTTCCTTCGGATCGCGGCATGACCGGAGCGGACGCGGCGCGGTTGGTTCTCGAACAGAATGGAGTGAACGGGGTTCGGATCGCATCCACCGCCGGCAGTCTGACGGATCACTACGATCCGCGTGACAACACGATTTATCTTTCGCAGACAGTCTTTGCCGTACAATCGGCGGCGGCGGTTGGCGTGGCGGCACATGAAGCAGGTCACGCGGTACAACATGCGGTCGGATATGTTCCGATCAAGATCCGTTCCGCCATCATCCCCGTTACCAACATCGGCTCCCATCTTGCCGTACCGCTTGTAATTGCGGGACTGATCTTCTCCTTTTATCCGCTGGCGTATCTCGGCGTGATCTGCTTTGGTGCGTCTGTGGTCTTTCAGCTCGTGACGCTGCCTGTGGAGTTTAACGCAAGCCGCCGTGCACTTGAAACACTCCGTTCGTCTGGTCTGGTATCGGAAAACGGATTGTCCGCTGCCGGTCATGTACTGCGCGCTGCCGCGATGACCTACGTGGCCGCTCTCGCCGCAGCACTCGGAAACCTGCTCAGATTGATTTCTATCGCCAACCGTTCCAAGCGCGACTGACCCGTCCACACCATTTTTTATCTTGGAGTCTGCATGAATATGTCAACCACTTCGCCGCGCCGTCTTGCGCTGCATTCCCTTGTCGCCATTGAGGAGGCGGGAAAATACGCCAATCTGGAAATCGATACAGTACTGCATCGTCATGCTATGCCCTCCGCGGACAGTGCGCTCTATACGCGGCTTGTCTACGGTGTAACGGAAAAGCGGATCACCCTCGATTTTGTGATCGACACCTATGCCAAAGAAACAAAAGCGGCAGAAATGGATCCGTATATCCGCACCGCGCTGCGGCTTGGTCTGTATCAGCTTGCGTTCTGCGACCGGATCCCCGCGCATGCCGCGGTTTCGGAAACAGTGGAGCTGACGCCGCATGCGAAAAAGGGCTTTGTCAACGCGATTCTGCGCAGCTTTCTTCGGGACAATGGAGTGATCCGCTATCCCGATCCGGCGGCCGATCCGATTTTTGCTGCAAGCATCCGTTATTCTCTGCCGTGCGCACTAATCAGGCTGTTCGCCGATTCCTACGGGATGGAAACAGCGGAGAAAATCGCGGCATATACGGAAACCTCCCCGGCTGTCTCGCTACGATGCAATACGATGCGGCTGACGGAGACGGAACTTGCCGACCGCGTTGGCGGGAAGCAGCTGGCTCTGCCGGGAATGGTGGAAGTATCCGCAGTAGATGACGCAGTGCGCGCCTGTCTTACGGACGGCGACTGTTTTGTGGAGGATCCTGCATCGCGTCTTTGTACCTGTGTCGTCGGCGCGCATCCTGGCGAGACTGTGGCGGATACCTGCGCGTGTCCGGGCGGAAAGAGTTTTTCCATGGCATTGGATATGGCAGATGACGGAAAACTGTACGCATTTGATCTGCACGAAAACAAGCTCTCTCTTGTAACGCGTACCGCCGCAAAAATGGGGCTGACCTGTATCCACACGGAAAAGCGGGACGCTCGAGAACCCGCTCACTCCCTTCTCGGAAACGCAGATCGGGTACTGTGCGACGCGCCATGCTCTGGACTCGGAGTACTCTCGAAAAAGCCGGACATCCGCTACAAATCCATCGCGGGAATCGAGCGTCTGCCGGAGGTGCAGCGTGCGGTACTCGACGGTGCGAGTCGATACGTAAAACCTGGCGGAGTGCTTGTGTATTCGACTTGTACGCTGCACAGAGCGGAAAACGAGGATGTGGTGGCAGATTTTCTCGAAAGCCACGGCGATTTTTCCTTAGAGCCGTTCACAGTCGGCACATATCATACGGAGAGCGGTATGCTGACCCTCTTTCCACATCTCCACCACACCGACGGCTTCTTCATCGCACGTTTCCGCCGGGATACACGGATGCGGTGAACAATGAACATACAAATAATGGAAAATAACAATAGAATCGACGTAACACCTCTGCCGGATCTCTTTTCGATGACGCCGGAAGAGGTTAAAACACTGGTCGTATCGCTGGATGAACCGGGTTACCGCGCCGGGCAGCTCTATTCGTGGCTGGCAAAAGGAACGCCGCTATCCGAAATGACCAATCTGCCCGCGGCGTTCCGGCAAAAGATCGCGGCGCATACGGCGTGGTACCTGCCGGAAATCGCGGAAAAGCACGTATCGGCGGAGGACGGCACGATTAAGTATCTCATGTCCCTCCACGACGGTGAATGCGTGGAATGCGTTTTCATGCGCTATCACCATGGGAACACGCTCTGTGTGTCATCACAGGCAGGCTGTCGGATGGGATGCAAATTCTGCGCATCCACCCTAAACGGACAGGTGCGCAGTCTCTATCCGTCTGAAATTCTCGGACAGATTCTTCTCGCGTCCAGAGATACCGGAGAACGCGTGGACGGTGTGGTACTTATGGGCATCGGAGAACCGCTTGACAATTATGACAACGTGATCCGGTTTCTGCGTCTGGTCAGTCTGCCGGAGGGTTACGGAATCGGACTGCGGCACATTTCCCTCTCGACCTGCGGTATTGTCCCGCGAATCTATGATCTCGCAAACGAGGGTCTGCCCGTCACCCTGTCGGTGTCGCTCCATGCAGCCGATGATGAAACGCGATCCGCGCTGATGCCGATCAACAAAAAATACCCGATCGCACAGCTCCTTGCAGCGTGCCGGAATTATTTTGCAAAAACCGGACGGCGCGTATCCTTTGAGTACACCCTGATCGCCGGTAAAAACGACACACCGGAACAGGCCCGCCATCTCGCCAATGTGCTGAAACGGGGGATGCGTTGCCCCTGCCACGTGAATCTCATTCCTTTAAATCCCGTCGCGGAAACGGGACTGACCCGTCCGGGCAGACAGAGTGCGGAGAGCTTCCGAAAAACGCTGGAGAGCTGTGGCATCAACGCAACGATCCGCCGCCACCTTGGCGGGGATATTGACGCATCGTGCGGGCAGCTACGGCTCCGGCGGAAGGAAGCGGCGGAAATGGCGGAATTTTCCAAGCAGTAAATAACGTCCAATCATACATATAGAGGAGTTAGACGCTTATGTATTTTTACGGAAAAACAGATGTCGGAATGCGGCGTAGTGTGAACCAGGACAATTTTATGATACGCGCATTTGACGACGGGGTGCTGGCAGCCGTGGTCTGCGACGGCATGGGCGGCGCGAACGGCGGCAATGTGGCAAGCAGTATGGCGACCTGTTCCTTCATGCAGGTTATCGGCGACCGTGAAGCGGAATATCCGCTCTTTGCCGGAATGAGCGAGGAAGAAATCAATGACATGCTCGTGGAAGCGTCCATAGAAGCAAACCGTACCGTATACCGCAAGAGCAGTGTGGATGAAGCTCTCGCCGGGATGGGAACGACGCTGGTCGGCTGTCTCGTGCTACCCGATATGGTATACGCCATCAACGTCGGGGACAGTCGGATGTATCTGACACACAGCACCGGGATCCGGCAGATCACGCACGATCATTCCATGGTTCAGTACCTTGTGGACATCGGGCAGCTCACGCCGGAAGAGGCACGCCATTCTCGCCATAAGAACATCATCACCCGTGCGGTCGGTACTGAAAGAACCGTCAACGCGGATGTATTCATGATCCCGCACACTGACGCCTGTGGAGAATACATCATCCTCTGCTCCGACGGACTGACAAATCACGTAGAGCCGGAGGAGATCGGTCGTATTGTAGGCAGATGCAGCCATGCGGACGGCGATTCTCTTGCGTCCGCGTGTGCAGCCCTCATCCGTGCAGCAAACGACGATGGTGGCAGCGACAACATCACAGCGGTTATCGTCGCAGTCTGAAGAACTTTTCCCAGAGAACGGAATCCGTTGCCGTATCGGAGTGTATCCGTACACGCAAAAATGGCAACTCACCGAAAGGTACTACAGTATGGATAATTACGAAAAATACGTCGGTCAGATCTTCGACAACCGCTACCGAATCGAACGGGTCATCGGTATCGGCGGCATGGCGATCGTGTTCAAAGCAACCGATCTTCTGATGCGCCGCGTGGTCGCCGTGAAGATTCTGAAGGACGAGATTGCCGGAGATGAACCGTCCGTCAAGCGGTTCATCAACGAATATAAGGCAATTGCAATGCTGTCCCATCCGAACATCGTGAACATCTACGACGTGTCCGTGCGCGAAAACATCAAGTACATCGTCATGGAATATGTGGACGGCATCACGCTCAAAAACTATATGCGCCACCGGGAAGTGCTGAATCTGCGCGAGATCGTCAGCTATACGACCCAGATTCTGCGTGCCCTTGACCATGCCCACAAGAAGGGGATCATTCACCGGGACATCAAGCCGCAGAACATTATGCTTCTCAAAAACGGGATCATCAAGGTGATGGACTTCGGGATTGCAAAACTGCCGAACGCGGAAACCGTCACTTTGACCGACAAGGCGATCGGTACCGTGTACTACATCAGCCCAGAGCAGGTGGAGGGGGGACAGATCGACTCCCGCAGTGACCTGTATTCCCTCGGCGTGATGCTTTACGAAATGGCTACCGGACAGCTCCCATTCACGGCGGACACCCCTGTTTCCGTCGCGCTGATGCAGGTCAACGAAACGGCAGCGGCACCGCGCGAGATCAATCCGCAGATCCCGGTGGGACTTGAGCAGATCATCTGCCGCGCCATGGAAAAAAATCCGGACGACCGGTACCAAAGCGCGGAGGACATGCTGTCCCACATTCAAAAACTCCGGGAAAATCCCAGAGTCGTATTTCGGGAAAACAGCCGCGCGGTCAAAAAAACGGGCAGCAGTGCAAAAAAGGTCAAAAAGGGCAGCCGCACCATGTTCCCGATCATCATGGGCGTGACCATGGCGTTTCTCATTGTGGCGGGTGTGAGCGTCTATTATATCATAGACAAGCTCTTTATCAACAGTCCGGCGAACAACTACCAGACGATCTCTGTGCAGAACTTTGTCGGCAATATGTACACGGATGAGCTTCAGAACTTCCTCGCCGGATCGATGCAGTACACCCCCGGCAATATAACGTACAAGTACAGCGACACCGTACCGGAAGGACAGATCATGGATCAGACCCCGAAAGCGGGCGAATCGAAAAAGATACTTGCCGGGAAACAGAAATGCGCCGTGTCTCTCGTCATTTCCAAGGGGACGGAAACGGTCGTGCTGGAGGATTACACCGTCCGCGATTACCGGGAGGCAGATGCCGCGCTACGCAAGCTGGGGTTGAAATGCGAAACGGAGCAAATCGCAAACGAATATTACACGGTCGGCTATGTGGTGAAAACAGAGCCTGCCGCTGGGAAGGTACTAAATATCGGCGACACCGTAACGCTCTACGTCAGTCAGGGCAGCCAGAATCAAATGGTGATGGTACCGGCGTTCTCCGGACTTTCCGAGGCAGAGGCACTGGTCAAGCTGATCGAAAATGATCTCCGTCCGGGCGAGGTTACGTATCGGCAATCCAGTCAGGCGGCCGGAACGGTAATTGAACAGAGCGCGGACGCGTACAAGGAGATTGTGAAATACGCGAAAATCGATTTTGTAGTCAGCGGCGGTGCCTATTACACCGGGGACGGAACGGTGGCTCCCTCCCCCTACGATTATACGCCGAGGGAAACCGAAACGGCGGAGACGGAATCGGAGGAAACCGCACCCTACGGTTTTGGCGACAATACAGACGACAACGGTAATGACGGTGACGGCGGATTCCCGTCCTATATCCGCTAATAGCATTGCGAGATACGCCGATGTAAGGCACGCTGAATAAATCGAGATCTTGTGTCAAAAGCCTGGAATGTACGACTTTTTGATGCAAAATCAACCTTAAACAGCGTTTCCTTACTGTATTGCGGCGCATCCTGAAACCAAACAGGACAGGAGGATACCTTGACAGAAGAAATTACCGCTATGCGGGATTGCGGAATCGATGGAACAATCTGCCGGGGATTGGGAGGATTATACGGCGTATACTGCCCCGATCGTACGGAAATGCTCCTCTGCCGGGCGCGTGGTCATTTTCGCAGGGACGGGATCACTCCGCTGGTCGGCGATCATGTGACCGTTCTGCCCGCACGGGAAATAGACGAACCGGAGCCGGACGCCGAACCGAGTACCCGCGCACAGAGGAAAAAGGAAGCAGAGGCGATGTGGGTCATTGATGCGATCCAAGAACGGAAAAACGCGCTGATCCGCCCGCCGCTTGCCAATCTTACGCATCTCTTCATTCTTTTGCCGTGCGCGTCTCCGCTGCCGGATTTCTGCATGGCGGACAAGCTGACCGCCATCGCGGTTCACGGCGGGATCACCCCAGTCATCATCACAAGCAAAACCGATATGGATCCGGAGATGGCAGAAAAAATCGCGCATATATACCATACGGCCGGCTTTCCGGTTTTTCCGCTCAGTGCGGTATCCGGAGAGGGCATGGACACACTGGAAGCGTATCTCAGCGCGATTGCTGCAGAGGGAGAGGTAACTGCCGCATTTGCCGGAGTTTCCGCTGCGGGAAAATCAACGCTCATGACCAGACTTTATCCCTATCTCGCGCTCAAAACGAATACGGTCAGCCGGAAGATCCAGCGCGGGCGGCACACCACACGGCATGTCGAACTGTATCCGGTCACAAGCGGCGGCACAAGGTATTTCCTTGCCGACACACCTGGCTTTTCCGTGATCGATTTCACGCGATTCGACTTTTTCCCCGCAGAAGATCTGCCCGATACCTTTCCGGAATTTGCAGACTGTCTCGGTAAATGCCGTTACACGAAATGTACGCACACAAAAGAAGAAGGCTGTGCGGTGCTTGCGAAAATGGAACGCAGGGAAATCGCGCCGGAACGGCATGAAAGCTATCAGGCAATCCGTCGGGAAATTCTAGAAAAACCGGAATGGCAGCGGCAGAAGGAAGCGGAACACCGTGGCAAACGATAAGTGAGGAAATCCTATGAATGACAACAACACAGTCCGACACGCCATGATCTTCACGGGCGGTGACTGGAACCCGGCAAAACTGTCGCTGTCCGCGCTGCCGGCACCGGATTACATCATCGCGGCGGACAGCGGCTACGACAAAGCGGCGGTTCTTGGAATCACACCGGATCTGTTGGTCGGCGACTTTGACTCCATCCGGCACGACAAAAGTTCCCTGCCTCCGTCTATGGAAATCTACAAAGTTCCTTGCGAAAAGGATGTGACGGATACCATGCTCGCGTGTGACGTGGCGATTGAGCGCGGCTGCACACAGATCACCATCGCAGGCGGTACGGGAGGCAGAGCGGATCATGGATTTTCAAATATCCTGTTTCTCGAAAACCTCACAAACCGAAACGTGGACGCGCTCCTGACGGACGGCGAGAACCGGATCATGGTCTGCCGGGACCGCACGATTGAAATTCCGGATCGAGGCGGCTACTTCTCCGTTTTCGCGCTGGATACCTGTATCGTGACGCTGACGGGGTGTAAATATCCCCTGCATTCCGCGACGCTGCGACGGGATTTACCCTACGCGGTGAGCAACGAGGTACTGCCGGGCGGGACTGCCGTCGTGGAGGTATCCGGCGTGGCGATCGTGATGGAATCCGTACGGTAAGCCGTCACGCGAGCGATACGCGTGCATATCCTGCCATTGACCGGTGAGAAAATCGATCGATGGAAGGATTGCCATGAAAATCGTGATGTGGGAAAATCCGCGCGTGTTCACGTCTATCCGCGCTGCATTTTTCATGTAAGTTAACACACATATCAAAACGTCGGAGTCAAGCCCGGCGTTTTTTGCTTTCCGGAATTCTTTCATGGACTGTTCCGGAATTTTTCTGACCGCACCTGTCGCGTTTTTTTGTGTTCGTATACGGAGAGAACGACATACCCGTAGAAGGCATGTACTATGACAAATACCGCATTTCCAATGTCACCACGGACGCACAGACAATCTGGGCCAAGGACAGTGCCAAAGCAGGCCATCTGCCAATGTGGCGTGGTTGCAGAACAGAGCGTTCTCTGTCAATGGATTCACATCTCACAGACATAGACAAAAGGCAGGGATTCCTACGCGATGTAGATCCCTGTCTTTCAGTATGGCACAGCTGCATGCCCGTTATTCGATTTTGATGGAAGCGAATTCTTCCAATTTTGTACTTCCGATCACTTTTCCGAAAACGCTGCGACAAATTTCGCAATGCTTGTGTCGATCGCGGATTGCTTCTGCGCGATCAGAGACGCGATATCCGAGGAACCTTTCAAGGCAAGCGCGTTGTAGCTCGACGGCATGGAACCCCAACCGTAGATCTGCGTCAGGTCGTATACGCGGTTTTCAAAGATGAGATCGAGCATCGCGCCGGAATCGTTGTCGCGTGCAAATTTTCCCTTCAGTGCGTTGTCATAATACGCTGGAGTCAAGGTCGTATGGGATAGACTTGCCATCGCCTCCAGGACGGAACCCGTGCATCCCACATCCGCAGTGGTTTTCGGAATGACAAGCATCAGTCCCGCCGGATTCGTATAGGTGATATACTGCGCCTGCGTCTCGTCGTATTTCGGCATCGGGATGATTCCAAAATCGTCCGCCATTTCGCGCAGTCGGTTGACATGGAACATGACCTCGCCGTAGAAGAGACTCCGTCCCTCGATGAAGCAGTTCTGAATCGTAACAATCACGTTCGATTCCCCTTTGATGAGCGAAGACAACAGCGTTGCGTTCCGATCCGCCATGATCACACCCGTTTTTTCAAGGATAGACGAGCATTTGTCCACATCCACGCTGAATACAGGGAGATCGTCCGCATCCTTTTCGATGAATCGACCGCCGCAGGAATAGAATAATCCGTATACGGTATCCGGTGTGGTGGAAAGTCCGTACTGATCCACCTGATCCATCACACCATCGCCGTTTAGATCCGTGGACACATCGGCGGACAGCTCGTGGAATTTATCGATCGTCCATTTTCCCTCATTCACAAGGGTATAAGGACTTTCCAAATCAAACGATGTGATAAGATTCTTGTTGAACATGAGGATCCACGTTGCCTTTTTATCGATCGTGGAGATGTCGCCTGTCATGAAGTACACCTTGCCGCCGATGGACAGATCGTGGATACAGCTCTGGTCCCAGTACGGTTTTGTGATGTCGATGTC
>CAVIKO010000003.1:0-12403 GCA_963643035.1 bacterium | reverse complement strand
GTCGATGTCAGGCAGCGCGGTCATATCAAGATAGTCCCCGTTCTGTGCAGCGGATCCGGCACTGTTTGTCTGCAAAAATGCGGCATCATAGGTCGAATCGCCCGCTTTCACCATCGAGGATAGCTTTCCGGCGGCACCCGCATCTTCATCTCCGACGATCTTCACGTTGAACCGATCGCTAATAGAGAGATTCCGGTTGTAGATTGCGTCGTTGATTCCCTCTCCTGTCGCTTCTTCCGCCAGCACATCAAACGCCGACCAGCTCAGTTCTTCCCCATTGCTGAATAAAAGAAACCGGAAATCCCGTCCGCCGTAATCCCGTTCACCCACCGCGTCAAGATACGCCGTATCCTCTGTTTCTACGGATTCTGCTGTGTCGGTCGTATCGGTCTCCACTGTGGTATCCGCGATTGTTTCGCTTTCCTTTGCGCCCGATCCGCATCCGGCAAGCAGAAGTGCGGTCAGACAGAGTATAAAGAGTCGCTTCATATTTTTCACCTCATCATAGCGTTCCATTTTTCCGTAAGCAGTGCAAGCGTTTCCTTTCCGCTCTGTTCACTGTCGTCTACCATAGACGGGTATACCTGTGTCACATCGTCGCAGTAAACGTAATAGCAGAAAAAGGTCAGCGCGTCGTTCTGATATGCCCCGGCATAGAGATATACTTCCCCACTCCCGGCACCGCTCGCGAGATAGAAAATCCGTGCGTCTGTGTATCCCTCCGGCACGGTCAGCGTCCCCTCGTATATGCTTTCACCGCCATCCGTGACCGATATGTCGCGGAGATAGTATGTCATGGTGTTTGTATCAAACAGGTAAAAGGTTGGATTCCCGCCGACTGCTGACACGTATGCAACACATCCCTCAGTGGCATATGGAAGTTCGTCTATCTTCTGGATGAGAAACGGTGGAAACAGAGAGTCCCCCTCAGCGGATACGGCAGACAGCGCACGCTCCGATTCCGTGGCAACGTTTCCATTGGTACAGGCGACACAGACCAACGGCAACAGCGCGCCGAGCAGCAGTCCCCGTCCGATTTTCAGCATATCCATCATGTATTTCCTCGCACAACCGGATAGTTTTTTACTACTATACCATATATCCTACGTTTTGTCAATAGTTTTTGCTTCTCCGCACAAAAATACGATTTTTTCCCAAGAAGATCTTGACAGCATTCATCAGGGTGTGTTATAATAAGGTACCTGATTATCAGGTGGAGGTACGAATATGGAAGATCGTAGAATCGAGGTACAGCTGCGACAGATGATCCGGGAACTGGACGCGCTTGCCAGACGAAAAAACGCCAGTCTGTCCGGAATGCCCCCGCCGCCGATGGACGACAGACCGCCTGTAGATGATAAGCCGCCGGATATGCCGCCGCCAGAGGACACTCCCCCTATGGGTATGCCGCCGATTAATCCCGCTTTGCCGCCGGACATGCACAGTCCCGGTATGGGAAGACTGCTTGACCTGCTCTGTGATACAGATGGCACCGCACAAATGGAGCTTGCCCGACAGCTGCGCATACGACCGCAGTCTCTCTCGGAACTGCTCTTTCGTATGGAGCAAAGAGGCTATGTCACACGCACACCCTCGGAGACAGACAAGCGACAATCCATCGTGCGCATTACAGATTCCGGCAGAGAAAAAGCGACAGAAATGCGAAAAATCCACGAATGCGCCGCAATCACCCTGTTTGCCGCGCTCGATGATGGCGAGAAGAAAACGCTTGCCGCCCTGCTCCAAAAGGTGATCGCCTCCGGAGAGAGTGCGGAATCCGAATGAAAGCGATACAATAACAGAAAGCAGAAAGGAAGGATACAGTATGTCAGCACCAATGGGACCGCCGCCCGGAGGCTTCTTCGGGGGACCGCAGGACAAAGCACGAGATGCGCTACGGGAACCGAAACCAACCTCTATCCGGGAGGTTCCCGGATACCTCCGTCGCGTAACAGGAAAATTTTTCCACAGACTTGTTTATATTTTCCATATTGTCTGGGACACACGTCCGTGGATTCTCTTCTTCATGGTTTTCATGGCGATCTTCAACGGCGTGACTCCCGTAATCGGCGCATGGATCGGTGCGGAGCTTCTGAACGAGCTTGCCGCCGCGTATGTCGCCGCCATGGATGGGATCAACCAGTTTTCCACTGTAATGGGACTGCTCATTCTCCGGTTCGTGTATTCCTTTGCCGTGAGCATGGTAAACCGTGTGAACAGCATCGTTACGAATATTGCCGGTGAACTGGTCGTCAACAACGTTAACCTTCGAATCATGAACAAGGCACGCGAGGTGGATCTTGCCAGCTTCGACCGTCCGGAGTTCTATGAAAAGCTGGAAAACGCCAAGCGCGAGGCTGGTCATCGCCCGATCCAGATTCTGAACGCGAACTTCACCATCATCAGCACACTAATCAGCATGATTTCCTTCATCGTGGTGCTGATTACGGTCAATCCGGCAGCCCCTTGGATCATCGCGCTCCTCTCCGTGCCGACCGCGATCATCAACTTCGTCTATCGGCAAAAAAATTTCCAGTATATCCGCCACCACTCCAAGGATCGCCGCCAGATGAACTACTACTCGAATCTGATGACGAATAAGGATATGGTCAAGGAGGTGCGCCTGTTCGGTCTGTCGGATCTCTTCATCGGTCGGTACAGCGAGACGTTTGAACGATATTTCAAAGGGTTGAAAAAGCTCTTTGTCGGTGAGGGATTGTGGCACATGGGAACGACCGTTTTCTCTACCGCCGTCAACTGCGTACTGTTTCTCCTCATCGCTCGCGGCGTATGCAACGGAGAGTATGAGGTAGGCAACTATTCCCTCTATACCGGAGCGTTGACCTCTATCTTCTCCGGTATCGGCACCCTCATCACAACCACCGCCTCCATCTATGAGGGAACGCTCTTTATCGACAATCTCATCGTATTCCTCTCCGAAAAGCGTACAATTGTCCCGCTGCTCGCCGCGCCCGCTCCTGTCCAGCGGCACATTGGACACACCATCGTGCTGCACGACGTGTCCTTCCGCTATCCCGGCACAGAGCGCGATGTAATCCACCACGTGAACCTTACCATCGATCCGGGCGATACCGTGGTGCTGGTCGGACTGAATGGTGCAGGCAAAACGACGCTCATTAAACTGCTCACGCGCCTGTATGACCCGACGGAGGGCTACATCACCTTAGACGGACGGGACATCCGCGAATATGACCCGGCGGAGCTGTACCGCGTGTTTGGCATCATTTTCCAGGATTTTGGAAAATATGCTGTAAGTGCCGGGGAAAATATCCACTTTGGGCAGCTCGACCGCGACGCAGGTATGGAGGAGATCGAAACTGCCGCCGCACAGTCCGGTGCCGCATCCTTCATCGAAAAGCTCCCGAACGGATACGACACACCGCTTATGCGGTATTTCGAGGATAACGGCATTGAACTGTCGATCGGGCAGTGGCAGAAGCTCTCCATCGCGCGCGCCTTCTACAGTGAATCGGACATCGTAATCTTAGACGAACCGACCGCTTCCCTCGACGCCATCGCGGAGCAAGAGATCTACAACCAGTTCGACCGTTTACGGAAAGACAAAACGACCGTATTCGTATCGCACAGACTGTCGAGCGCGACCGTAGCGAACAAGATCGTGGTGCTGGAAAACGGCTCGATCGTGGAAATCGGCACGCATGAAGAGCTGATGCGCGCACATGGTGAATACTATCGTCTCTTCAGCACACAAGCAAAGCGGTACATCACAGATCCCGGGGACGCAGAATTCCATGGAGAAAGAGCAGAAATGCCGCGTGAAGCCCCTATGCAGCACACAGATAGCGATAGACCGGAATCCATGCCAAAGCCGCCCTTTGCACCGGGAGGAAACGGGAAGCCGGAAAATCCGCCCCCGCCGGGTGCCATGCATCCCAATCGACCGCCCAGAGGACAGATGCCGCAAGAGCATTCTTGAGCCGTCGTGTAATCTTTTACGCAAAAATCGGATTTTTTTGAAAAAACCTCTTGACAAATCACGCCTGATGTGGTATCATAATTAAGCATCAGGCGTGCGGGTGTAGTTCAATGGCAGAATCCCAGCCTTCCAAGCTGGTCGTGTGGGTTCGATTCCCATCACCCGCTTTGAGGAGCATTCTGTTCCTCAGAAAACGCATACCGCTCGGTTTATGCACTTTCGCAAGTCTCTGTGATTTGTGTGAAATCCTTTTGGGAAAGCTGGGCAAAAAGTTCTCCTTTTTCCATCCGAGGCTGACTGTATCGGATGCGATTTATGTACCTTTAGCTCAGTCGGATAGAGCAACTGCCTTCTAAGCAGTAGGTCGTGGGTTCGAATCCCCCAAGGTACGTTTCCGTTGTCGAAAAGCGGTAGCGGTTCTCCATAGCATAGACATGGTGTCGGAGCAATCCGCGGTGTGTCTGTGGCATATGGTGGGTGTAGCTCAGTTGGTTAGAGCGTCAGGTTGTGGCCCTGAAGGCCGTGGGTTCGAGTCCCATCACTCACCCTTGCAACGAAAAAGCACTGTATCAGACGATACGGTGCTTTTTCGTTGTGTCGGCGTTTTTTCACACTCCTGTGTCCGTGTGATCTGCCGCCATTTTTTATCGCTATCTCCATCGCAAGATATATGACCTTGTCCGTGAGCCGAACCTCGTTCGACAGACTCTGCTTGTTCCATTGCTCTACCGCCACATTGTCTGCCCGATTCACATCGTCACATCCGCGAACTGTGCACCAATGTAGTCCGCAAGCGCGGTCGGAGAGAGCTTCATCTGCTGTCCGCGCATCCCGGCACTGACATAGATCCGGTCGTACAGCGTCGCCGTCTCGTCGATGAATGTCGGATATACCTTCTTCATTCCGACCGGTGAACAGCCGCCACGGATATAGCCGGTCAATCCAAGCAGTTCCTTCACATGGATCATCTCAACCTTTTTGTTGCCGGACACCTGCGCACACTTTTTGAGGTCCAGCTCCATGGCAACCGGGATGCAGAACACCACAATCCCTGTCTTATCACCGCGCGTTACCAGCGTTTTGAACACCTGATCCGCGTCGATTCCCAACATGGATGCAATGTGTACTCCGCTCAAATCCGACTCGTCCACCTCATATGTAAACGTCTCCAGCGGAATTCCCGCCTGCGTCAAAAGCCGCACCGCGTTTGTTTTTACCGCGTTTGCCATCGTATCACCATTCCTTTCTATCGCCAATAGTATACCACACCGCGTGATAAAATGCAAGACGAACGCATACCGGACCGATTTATGAATATTTTCCCTCTAAACCACACAGGAAATACAGTATTTTTCATATGAATATTGCCGTTTTTTTCTCTTGCCACACCCTCTCCGGTATGCTATAATAAAAGAAAGACTTCATTCGGGAGAGTACAGTGGTATGAAAAAACTGAAAGCGCGTCTGCACACCTATTTTATCGATGCAATGGGAGCAATGGCGCAGGGACTTTTCGCCTCCCTCCTCATCGGAACGATCTTCAAAACAATCGGTCAATATTGTCACCTCGCCTATCTTGTGGAACTTGCCGGGATCGCATCCGGTGCGGCTGGTATGGCAATCGGCGCAGCGATCGCGTATGCCATGAAGGCGCATCCGCTTGTGCTGTATGCGGCATGTGTGGTCGGCAGTGCGGGCTACAGTCTCGGCACCACGATTGAAACAGCGGGCAAAACCTTCGCGTATACAGCAGGACCTGCCGGCGCGTTTCTTGCTGTCATCGTTGCTGTGGAATTTGGAATGCTCGTATCGAAAAAGACCAAGGTGGACGTTCTTGTGACCCCCGCCGTGACGATCGCCAGCGGATACGCTGTGGCACGGCTCGTCTGTCCAGGAATAGCCTACATTATGTATTACCTTGGCGACTTCATCAACACCGCCACCCAGCTTCGTCCCCTCCTCATGGGCATCATCGTTTCCGTCGTCGTCGGTGTGATCCTGACACTGCCTATTTCCTCCGCCGCGATCTGCGCCATGATCGGCATCACAGGCATCGCGGGCGGTGCTGCCACGGTCGGCTGCTGTGCGCAGATGGTGGGATTTGCCGTCATCAGCTTCCGGGAGAATCGATGGGGCGGCGTAGTCTCACAGGGACTCGGCACCTCGATGCTCCAGATGGGCAACATCTGCCGTCATCCGCAGATCTGGATCCCGCCGACACTGGCATCTGCAATCTGCGGTCCGCTTGCCACCATGGTATTCAAGCTCGAATGCACCGGTGTCTCCGCAGGAATGGGTACATGTGGCCTGGTCGGTCCGCTAGGCATTCTGACCGACATGGGATCAACAGCGCAGATGTGGACGGGCACCCTTGTCTGCTGCATTGTGCTGCCCGCACTGCTTTCCCTGCTCTTTTCCGAGATCATGCGCCGTCTTGGTTGGATCAAGCTCGGCGATATGGCTCTCGAACACAATAACACATAAGGAGAAAATCATGTATGTACACATCGGATAACGACAACAACCATACACCCCTTGAAAACGGCACGAACGAACCGTCAAAGGCTCCGGCTGCAGATCCGTCATACAATCCGTATTTGCAGGAAAAGGCAACGGATTCCAGCACAGACAACAACGGCAATCCGGACAGTGGCACAGAAACGGATACAAACAAATCGTCCCAGTCCGCAGAAGAAGAAAAAACTGCTTCTTGGGAATCTGCAGCACAGGAACCGCACGATACAGACGGCATCCGCTCCTCAAGATGTCCCCGGTGCGGCGCAGCACTGCGCGAAGGTGCAAAATTCTGTGTAAACTGCGGGCAATCGCTCCAGAAATCGCAAACGACACAGAACGCGTACTCCATTCCCGGCTCCGATTCAAACGATTCGCCGCTCAAACATCCGTATGGCGGCTCGCCTGTGCCGCCGCCGGAAGACGGATACCGGAATCCGCCGCAGCACACATCTTTTGACCCGACAGTACCGGAAAAGCTGTCTGTACTCGATTATTTCGTGCTGTTTCTCGTGACGAATATCCCGGTGATCGGTCTTGCGCTCGCTCTCTATTGGGGATTTTCCTCACAAATCGGCATCAACCGAAAGAATTTTGCCCGCGCGATACTCATCATGCGCGTGATCCAGTATGTCATCACATTCCTCTATGTGCTGATCGTCGTCTTCATTTTGAACAGCGCAGGCAGTATGGGGTTGTATGGTTCCTACGGTTCTCAAAGCCCGTCCATTTTTTATTGATTACAAAAAAGATCCTTTCGCCTATGATCGGAGGGATCTTTTTTGCATACTCTTCTCCGTTCCGGAGAATCCTGCGGTATTCCACACCGGAGATTTAATATAAAAACTCTTGTCTCTTCCACAATAGCCATTCTATACCATTCTCTCTCCGCTCGGAAAGAAGTATAAAATCCACACACTTGTCTGCTAACGATTGACCGCAGAAAAAAATGCAAAAAAAGCAAAAAAAGGTGTTGACAAATGGAGGACACTGTGGTATAATATCATCGTTCTCGGGAAATGTGAAGTACGCATGACCGAGAGTTAAATTTGGCGGAATAGCTCAGTTGGCTAGAGCAATCGGTTCATACCCGATAGGTCGTGGGTTCAAGTCCAACTTCCGCTACCATGCATGGCAATCGCTGTGCCAAAAAAATGCAATTTGCAGGGATATGCTCCGGCCCGTTGGTCAAGAGGCTAAGACACCGCCCTTTCACGGCAGTAACGGGAGTTCGATTCTCCCACGGGTCATCTTCTCCCTGCAAATTGTATTTTGGCCCGTTGGTCAAGAGGCTAAGACACCGCCCTTTCACGGCAGTAACGGGAGTTCGATTCTCCCTCGGGTCACCACGAACACTGATAAATCCTTTTAAGGCCCGATGGTCAAGAGGCTAAGACACCGCCCTTTCACGGCAGTAACGGGAGTTCGATTCTCCCACGGGTCATAGAGTGCGGCAGTACCATCGCGTACTGCTTTTTTTGTCTAATGCATCCGCGCTGTCGGATTTTTTGGGAAAAATCCTTGACAAATCCGCCTATGTGTGGTATCATACTGATATGCGGGTATGGCGGAATTGGCAGACGCGCTGGATTTAGGATCCTGTGGGCATCCCCGTGCAGGTTCGACCCCTGTTACCCGCATTCCCGGTTGTGCAATTGAATATCTTTACGCAGATGTAGTTCAGTGGTAGAACATCAGCTTCCCAAGCTGAATATGCGGGTTCGATTCCCGTCATCTGCTTTTTTGTGTTTTCTATTGCTTTTTCCGCCGCATTCGTGTATCATACTGGTATCCACATCCCTAAGGAGGGCTATCGTTATGAGAATCGCTTTTGTCGGATTCCGTCACATGCACGGAAACCACTTTCGCAGAAACCGTGAGACGGAAACAGGCCGCGCGCATACCAAAGAACTCCTTACCGGGCGATCTCGCGCTCAACGGTGAGGCCATCTCGATCCTCTATCGCAGATGCGCAGCGCGTTTTCCGGAAAAAGCCTGTTTTATCGCGAAAAATTTACGTTCGGTTTGCAAATTACTATTTACATTCGACCTGTTTTGCGCTATAATATAGTACGTATGGGTATCGTGGTCTCATTTTCTCTCAATGAGCGGATATGCGATGCTTTTACCTGAATATGTCAATTCTATTCATGGAGGATATTCAAACATGGCAAGAAAAAAGCTTTCCATGGATGGCAACACAGCTGCCGCGCATGCGTCGTATGCGTTTACGGAAGTTGCCGCCATCTACCCCATTACGCCTTCTTCTGTAATGGCTGACGTGACCGATACTTGGTCTGCCAGCGGTCTGAAGAACATTATGGGCGACACCGTTAAGGTGATCGAAATGCAGTCTGAAGCAGGTGCTGCCGGTGCCGTTCACGGTTCTCTCGCAGCAGGTGCGCTGACTACCACCTACACCGCATCCCAAGGTCTTCTTCTGATGATCCCCAATATGTATAAAATCGCCGGCGAGCTGCTTCCCTGCGTCATTCACGTGTCCGCACGTTGCGTTGCTTCCCACGCGCTGAACATCTTTGGCGACCACTCCGACGTATACGCATGCCGTCAGACCGGTTTTGCAATGATGGCGGAATCCAACCCGCAGGAGGTCATGGATCTCGGTGCTGTTGCCCATCTCGCCACCATTAAGGGTCGTGTGCCGGTGCTCAACTTCTTCGACGGCTTCCGTACCTCTCACGAGATCCAGAAGATTGAGGTCTGGGATTACGACGACCTGAAGGAAATGGTTGACCGTGACGCCATCGCCGCGTTCCGTGCTCGTTCCCTTAATCCGGAACATCCTGTACTCCGCGGCTCCGCTGAAAACGGCGACATCTTCTTCCAGCACAGAGAAGCCTGCAACCGGTACTATGACGCGTTCCCGTCCATCGTGGAAGAATACATGGATAAGGTCAACGCCAAAATCGGCACCGACTACAAGCTGTTCAACTACTATGGCGCACCGGATGCCGAGCGCGTGATCATAGCCATGGGTTCCGTATGCGATGTAGCTGAGGAAGTCATCGATTACATGCTGGCACAGGGCGAAAAGGTCGGACTTGTCAAGGTTCGTCTGTACCGTCCGTTCGTTGCGGAAAAGCTTTCCGAAGCCATCCCGGCAACGTGCAAGAAGATCGCTGTCCTTGACAGAACCAAGGAACCCGGTTCCCTCGGCGAACCGTTGTACCTCGACGTGGTTACCGCGCTGTCCACCACTGGCAGAGGCGATATTAAGGTCGTAGGCGGCCGTTACGGTCTTGGCTCCAAGGATACTCCGCCGCAGTCCATCTTCGCCGTATACGAAAATCTCGCGAACGAATCCCCGAAGAACGGCTTCACCATCGGCATCGTGGACGACGTGACCGGTCACTCTCTCGCAGAGCATCCCGCTCCGGACACCGCTGCTAAGGGTACCATTGCCTGCAAGTTCTGGGGTCTCGGCGGCGACGGCACCGTTGGCGCAAACAAGAACTCCATCAAGATCATCGGCGACCATACCGATAAGTACATCCAGGCATACTTCCAGTACGACTCCAAAAAGACCGGCGGTATCACCATTTCCCACCTGCGTTTCGGTGACAAGCCCATCAAGAGTCCGTACTACATCAATAAAGCAGACTTCGTTGCCTGCCACAACCAGTCCTACCTCCACAAGTACGACATGGTAAGCGACATCAAGCCGGGCGGTACGTTCCTTCTCGACTGCTCCTGGGATATGGCTGCACTCGAAGAGCATCTGCCGAACCACGTGAAGTCCTACCTCGCAAACAACAACGTTAACTTCTACACCATCAACGCTACCACCATCGCTACCAAGCAGATCGGCAACGCAAAGGTGAAGAACACCGTTCTCCAGTCCGCATTCTTCGCACTCGCCAACATTCTGCCGAAGGATGAGGCAATCGAATACATGAAGAAGATGGCGTACAAATCCTACATCAAGAAAGGTCAGGCTATGGTTGACCTCAACTATGCCGCCATCGATGCAGGCGCAGACGCCGCTGTGAAAATCGATATTCCGGAAGCATGGAAGAACGTCGGCGAGGACGCTCCGAAAGCAGAATTTTCCGGCAAGAGAACCGATCTCGTGAAGTTCGTCAACACCATTGTGGATCCCGTAGACGCTATGGCAGGCGACAAGCTCCCTGTATCCGCATTCTCCGATTATGTAGACGGTACGTTCCCGCAGGGTGCTGCTGCCGCTGAAAAGCGCGGTGTAGCTGTATATGTACCGGAATGGATCCCGGAAAACTGTATCCAGTGCAATAACTGCGCATTCGTCTGCCCGCACGCAGCGATCCGTCCGTTTGCAATGACCGAGGAAGAGGCTGCAAAGGCTCCCGCTGCCACCAAGTTCACCGCAAAGCCGGTCGTAAAGACGAATTATAAGTTCACGATGGCAGTTTCTCCGCTCGACTGTATGGGTTGTACCCTCTGCGTCAAGGCTTGCCCTGTCACCACAAAGGCGGAAAAGGACGGTACCGACAAGAAGGCGATCCGCATGGTTCTCCAGGAAACCCAGGATGATCAGCAGGCTCCGTTCGATTACGCAGTCGCTAACGTTTCTGAAAAGCCTGAGCTGATCAACAACACTGTCAAGGGCAGCCAGTTCAAGCAGCCGCTGCTTGAGTTCTCCGGCTCCTGCGCAGGATGTGCCGAAACCTCTTATGCACGTCTGATCACGCAGCTCTTCGGCGAAAGAATGTACATTTCCAATGCGACCGGTTGTTCCTCTATCTGGGGTGGTTCCGCTCCCGCAACACCGTACACTGTCAACAACGAATCTGGTCACGGTCCGGCTTGGGCAAACTCCCTGTTCGAAGATAACGCAGAGCATGGTCTTGGTATTTTCCTTGGCCAGAAGACAATCCGCAATCGCATCATCGCCAAGATTGAAGAAATGGCTGCCTCCGACAAGGCATCCGATTCCTTCAAGGCAGCTGCAAAAGCATACCTCGACACCAAGGACGATGGTAAGGCAAATGAAGCAGCTACCAAAGCTCTCATTCCGGAACTGGAAAAGGCAGCAGCCGATGGATGTCCGATCGCTCCCGAGGTACTTGCAGAAAAGAATTATCTTGCTAAGAAGTCCATCTGGATCTTCGGCGGCGACGGCTGGGCATACGATATCGGCTTCGGCGGTCTTGACCACGTCATCGCTTCCGGCGAGGATGTCAACATCATGGTCTTCGATACCGAGGTCTACTCCAACACCGGCGGACAGGCTTCCAAGGCTTCCAACATCGGTCAGGTCGCTCAGTTCGCGGCTGCCGGTAAGGAGATCAAGTCCAAGTCCCTCGCCGAGATCGCTATGACCTACGGTTACGTCTACGTTGCACAGATCGCAATGGGCGCAAACAAGGTCCAGACCCTCAAGGCTATCGCCGAGGCCGAGGCTCACAAGGGCCCGTCCCTCATCATCGCTTACTCCCCCTGCGAGATGCACAGCATCAAGGGCGGCATGGAGAACTGCCAGAAGGAGATGGAGAAGGCTGTCAAGTGCGGTTACTGGAATCTGTTCAGATTCAATCCGGACGCAGAGAAGCCCTTCACTCTCGACAGCAAGGAGCCTGCCGGCGGTTACCAGGAGTTCCTGATGAACGAGGCTCGCTACAGCCGTCTGACCCGCGAGTTCCCCGAGAGAGCTACCAAGCTCTTCGCGGCATCCGAGGAGAACGCCAAGGAGCGTTACGAGCACCTGCTCAAGCTCAAGGCTCTCTACGAATAAGCCGAAAAATCGCATAAACCACTTCAGCGCCCCGGTTCCCCGGGGCGCTGATTTTATCTTGTTTATAGTAAAAGCGCTTCCCGTTCATCGCACCGGAAGCGCTTTTTGCCGGCTCTATATCAATTGCCGCGGCAGGGCACAGCCAAAGTTTTAAATAAAAAAAACGCTGCGAACTGTCGTTCGCAGCGATATGGCAGCGG
>CAVIKO010000002.1:84828-89582 GCA_963643035.1 bacterium | reverse complement strand
GTATTGTGCGGATTCCGGAAAGCTGCTTGCGGATTGTGTGGGCGGTGAGGTTGGGCGCGCAACAGGTCGGTATACACGCACCAGCCAATATCAAATGCTTGCGCTCTGCCGCAATCCCAAATTTCCGCAGACGCTCATTGAAGTCGGATTTATCACAAACATGGAGGAATACGAGCAGATGGCGGTTGGGCGCGGAATCACACAGGCGGCAGACGGCGTGGTAAACGGCGTGCTGCGCTACTTCCGGGAGATGGCAGCGTTTGCATCCTGAAGAGCGGCAAGAAAATCGAACTTTTGAAAGCGGGATCTGTGGGATTCCGCTTTTTGTAATACAATAAGCTTTTTTATAAGCCAAAAAGGGCAGACTTTTCGTCTGCCCTTTTAAACTTTGCATAGAAAACGCTGAATCAACCTGAAAGCAGCGGCTTTCTTATTTTAAGAAGATTTCCAGCACCGGAATGTCTGCGCCCAACGGCTTCTTAACCGGAAGCGGGATGTGGACACGGCGGTTCTCCGCATCATAGTGGAACGGCAGTTCGGACGCATCGGAGAGGATCTGGATGTAATCGACGTGTTCCGCAACCTCACCGTCCAGCGTGATCTTTCCAAACGGCCATGAATACATATGAAGATACAGCCGCTTCGTTTCCGGATTGTAGGTGTAGCGGCAGTCGCGTGGACATGTAAATGCAAGCGGAGCCTGTGTACAGCCGTAAATGGAGCGGGAATGACGGCGCATCCATTTGCCTATCCCGGCAAGTCTTTCGTAGGCACGTTCATCAAATTCGCCGCGTCCGGTCGGGCCCACGTTCAGGAGAAGGTTGCCGCCCATAGAGACGCTGTCGATGAGCATCTTCAACAACTGATCAACGCTCTTCCACGTTTCCTCATCGCGGTGATAACCCCACGATCCGGAGAAGGTATGACAACCTTCCCAGACCACCGGCACTCCGCCTACCTTGACCCACTCATCCGGCATATACTGTTCCGGCGTCTTGACGTCCTGATCGATCTGGAGACGGTCATCGATGATGATGTTCGGATTGATGGCACGGATCTTCTTCAAAAGCTCTTCGCTGCGCCAAACCTCCTTGCCCTTGCCCGGGAATCTCGCAGATGCACCAACAGAAAAGTCGAACCAGATGATGTCCACGGGATCATACTTTTTCAACAATTCCTCCGTCTGATTGTGGAGGTAATCGACATACCGGGACAGCACGCGATCCTTGTCCTGTGCGATGTACTCCTCGTTTTCGCGCATCGGATGGCAGGAATCCACGGTATAATCCGGATGATGCCAGTCGAGCAGGGAGTGATAGAAGCCGGTGCGCAGTCCATGAGAACGGAACGCATCCACCATCGGCGTAAGGATATCCTTTCCATACGGCGTATTGGTCGCTTTGTAATCCGTATATGCGGAATCCCATAGGCAGAAGCCCTCATGGTGCTTGGTGGTGATGACAAAATATTTCATCCCGGCGTCCGCTGCGGCAGAAGCCCACTTTTCCGGATCATACAGATCGGGATCGAAGTGACGGAAATATTTATCATACACCTCCGTCGGAATTTTGTCGTGACTCTTCAGCCATTCATGCCGTGCGCCTAACGCATACAGTCCCCAGTGAATGAACATGCCGAAGCGGTCGTGACGGAACCATTTGGTGTCGCCCGGTGTAGGTGCGGGTTCGACAAGGGTCAGATCTTCCAGTTTCATACGATACCTCCATTGGGTTATGTAGTATAAAAAAGTATAGCATATCCGACGATGGAAGTCAATAGAATTTGAGGATTTTTGTTTCTTTTCCCTATCTGTTTTCTTTCCAAAAGATATTCGGAGAAACGAACAGATATACCTAGGGAACCTCTGATTTAAGGTTATTTTTGCGACAAAGGCCCCTATATTTCAGCCTTTTATCGCAAAAATCAGATTCATTCAGAGTTTTCTAGGAAACATAGTCTTGGTGTAGAGAGACACAACGCAAGTGCACAGGCAAAGATACGGAAAGACCATGCAGCCTGTTTATTGGATATACACTGCATTGGTCTTTCTGTACACTCTTGCACTATTCCGTTTTCGCGTTTTCCCGTTCCGCTTTTTTCTGCGCGCGGGCATCCAGAATCTCCTGCAGCGGGAACACATATTTCGTACCGCAGAACCGGCAGCTTGTCTCAATATCGGTACCCGCCTTCGTCAATTCCTCCATATCGGCATCGTTTAATCCGACCAGTGCGTTTTTGTACCGCTCACGGGCGCATCCGCAGCGATATTCCGCTGTAAATTCGTCGAATAAGGTGTGTGGGATACCATCGAATACCATCTCGATAATGTCGTCTGCCGTTTTTCCATCCGCAATCAGTTTCGACACCGTGTTCATCACATGGATGTTCGCTTCCAGTCGATCGATGATCGCATCGTCGGCTCCGGGCATAAGCTGCAGGAGATATCCGCCGGCGGCTGTACACATATTGTCCGTATTCACCCGCACGCCCAATGCGCAGACTGTCGGTGTCTGTTCACTGTTTGCAAAATAGGAGGTAACGTCCTCCGCCACCTCGCCGGACACGAGCGGACAAACACCGATATACGGCTCGCCGAGTCCGAGATCCTTAATGACGTACAGCGTCCCCTTGCCAACTGCCCCGCCTACATCGAGCTTTCCCTGTGCGTTCGGCGGCAGCTCCGCGTCCGGATTTTCCACGTAGCCGCGTACATTCCCCATATAATCGGAGGTGCAGACCACCAGTCCCGCAGGCCCGTCACCGCGCAGTTGTAATGTGAGAGAATTGTCACGGTCCTTCAAGAGAGTTCCCATGAGAGACGCAGCGGTCAGGGTTCTGCCGAGCAGTGCTGTAGTTGTTTTGGAGGTGTGATGAATCTCGCAGGAGCGGCGTACAATATCGGTACTGTTCATCACAAACAGTCTCGCAGAGCCGTCCTCCGTAATCGCGCGTTTGATGATTGCCATATTTTTATCCTTTCCGGGAAGTTTTGACCAACTTCCTTTTTCCGTTTCTTATACTTCCAAGAGAGCTTAGGAACCCCCTGAATACATCGGATTTATGCGATAAAGGCTGAAATATGGGGACTTTTATCGCAAAAATAACCTTACATCAGAGGCTTCCTTACTCTTCGTTGGAATCGTACTTCCGGCACAACTCGATGAAGGAATGTGCGGCATTGGTCAGGTATTTATGCTTATGATAGATGATTTTGTATTTGCGCCGGAATCGTATTCCCTCGATCGTGATCTCTTTTAATCCCGGATGACCATCCGTCATACGCTTCGGTACCACGGCGATCCCCAAGCCTTCCTCGGCAGCATGGAGCAGTGCGGCCGTACTGAGACTTTCCCACATAGGTTCCGGCGATGCGATTCCGGCTGCCGACAAGGTGGACTCGAATACCTCTCTGGTACCGCTGCCGACCTCCCGCACAAGTAAGGATTGTTTGCAAAATTCCTCCACTGTAACAACCGGGGGCAGCGGCGAATCCGCGGCAACGAGAATGGCAAGCGAATCCTCCAAAAAGTCCTCCTCCGCGAGATTCTCATTGTGTACGATCCCCTCGATCAGCGCAAAATCGAGCATGTTTTGGAGTACCGCCTCCTGCAGACGATCCGAACGATCGATCCGCACACGCAGTTCCGTATCCGGCGATTTTTCGGAAAACCGCTTCACGAGTTCAGGCATCAGTGCTGCGCCGATTGATACGCTGCCGCCGACCCGCAAAAGTCCGCCACTGTGCCACGCACGAATGCTCTTTTCCATATCGTCGTAGGAGAGAAGAATGTCCTCCACGCCCGCTAATAATCGTTTGCCTGCCTCGCTCAAATAGAGTCTCCGAGAAATCCGGTCAAACAGTTTTACACCATAGTAATTCTCTATCTCCGCGATAGCCAGACTGACCGCCGGCTGCGTCATATGGAGCTTTTCCGCCGCGCGTGTCGTATTGCAGGCACAGGAACAAACCGTCTTAAAAATGCGCATGTGCCGTAATGACATCTCGCGCCCTGTTTTATCTGTCTTTATATACATAGTCACATTAGATTCTGCCCATTGATGATGAGTCTGAACCGCTGTCCAAGCTTTTCCGCCGCTTTTTTGCACAGCAGCATGCGGGTCAGGAAAATCTCGAAATAGTCCGCAACCGTGCTGTACTCCGGATCAATATGCAGACGCAGACGGATCTCCCCGGCATCCGGATCCAGTTCCAATTTCGATTCATCCACAGAGTAGTTCACCCGGTCGTGAATGTCGAAGCTCGCCGGATCCGTATTGCGTACCCGAGAACGGCGCACATCCGATTTGTCGGCTAAAAAAAGCGCGGCGGAAATCGCATTGACAGGCGTTCCCGTGCCTTCGTCGTGGTTGCCGATGGCGGTGACAATATCCGCGATGTCCTCTGCATCCATGCCAAGCTTGTCCAAAATACGAAATGCCATCACCGCGCCGCTCTGGGAATGCTCCACGCGGTTGACCAGATTGCCGATGTCATGCAGATACCCTGCAATCTTTACAAGTTCCACATCATGCGCACTGTGCCCAAACGTGGAGAGTATCTCCCCCGCCGTCTGTGCAACCTTGGTGACATGGGCAAAACTATGCTCCGTGTAGCCTAGCGTACGCAGAGCTTCATCCGCCTTTTGGATATAGGTGCGGATGTTTTCGTTTTGCCGGATTGTTTCGTATGAAAGCATATCGTTCTCCTTTTTTCCATCTGTATGCCGGAATGCAAAATACAACGCGCAGGACTC
>CAVIKO010000002.1:51687-84818 GCA_963643035.1 bacterium | reverse complement strand
CTGTGTATCCGGCAAAAATCCTTTATGGTAAGTATATCTCAAAGAAATAAAGAAATCAATCATGAAATCGTTAAAAATCTGTCTGGCTCTCTTTTTTGCACTGTTTCTGCTCGCCTCCTGTATTGTCTATGACAGAAACAATGCCGTTACAGACGGAAACCGCTCGGAATCCAAGAAAACGGAATCGGATGTAGATACAGACATCACTGATAAGGCAACCGACAGAGCAGGAGAATCGGATACCGTCGGCGACACGGATACAGGACTTTCGGAACAGACCAAACGAATGCATATACAGACGTGAGAAGCAGGTGCGGTATTTTGCGGATTCGAACTGTACAAATCGCTTATCAAGCTTGCCCGTCGCGGCATGGCACGTCTCTTGTGCGGGTTTGGAAATCTGCCGGCAGAGGGCGTAAAAAGAATGTAGGACAGAATGGTATAGCTGGTACTCTCACAGGCGGACAGATCTCCGCTGCCTGCGGGATCACAGCATTTTATTTTTTCGGACTTCTTGCCGTACTATTTTCGAGAAGCTGTTTCAAGAGATAACGGATATGTATCCGCAGAAAAAACAGGGATTTTCATCCGAAATTGGGATCACGACAGTTGTGGTTGTGCAAGGCATACAAATTGTGAACGTCTAAATATACACTTTGCACAAGCCAAAGCAGCAAGGGGCAGACAGTTCGGTCATTTGGGAGAATCGTGTAAAGCCCTATTGACATTCCGGGAATTTGGAGTATAATATAGATGTCGAAGGAAAAAGAAAAGAAGAACGAAAACGCATAGCATCGGATGATGGCTCCACTTCGACGGATGCCGCTCCGGTCGCGGAAAGAACGTTTTCAAATGTGAGAACCGGTTGGATGGACATTTCGCCTATCACCGGATTTTGAAAGGAGTACATACCATGATCTGCAACAGCAAATATCTTTACAAAATCGAGCTTGTAACGGCCTCCGATGTCGCAGAATTCAATAAGATCGCAACCAAATGCCCCGGCAACGTGTACATCGTAAATGGGGAAAACGGCAAGAAGAAGCTGAACGCAAAGAGCTTTCTCGGCGTACATCTCGCGAGAATGGCATGGAACGAAATCTATGTAGAAACCGATTTCGACTGCTACTTCGATTTCGAGAAGTTCATCTGCGAATGAATCTTCTGTTCTTGCATTTTTGAAGAATCCAAAAGACGCTGTGTGTCCTCTAGGGGATGCACAGCGTCTTTTCCATTTCTTCTTTTCTACACATAGAAGCTATCACGCCAAATTTTCACTTCAGCAAGAGAACGATTATGCAAAACGCCGTCAAATCATCAATTTGTGTTCGTCTTTTGTGTAGGCTACCACAGCTACATTTGTAGTTTTATGTATAATTTCTATTTTGTTTACTTTTTTATAACTGTTTGTTCATGTTTACATGCTATGCTATGTACATATCTTAGGAAACTCTGAATGAATCGAATTTTTGCGATAAAAGACTGAAATATAGGAGTTTTTATCGCAAAAACAACCTTAAATCAGAGATTTCCTTATCCATGCGAGGAGAATTAATATGAGAAAGATCACCACATTGCTCCTTGTCGTACTGATGCTGGCACAGCTTGTATCCTGCGGTAATGGAGAAAACAACAAAGAAACCACTGCGGAAACAATCGACAGCATGGTCGCTGCCGAAACCGAAAGCGAAACTGAGATCAAGCCTGACCTGCCGGATAAGGATTATGGTGGTCAGAAACTGCATATGCTTACAGAGACTAACTATGAAAATTTCATCTATGCTTCGGAAATTACCGGCGAATCCGTTAACGATGCGCTGTACAGCGCGCGCACAAGCGTTGAGGAACAATTCAACGTATCCATTCTGAACGATATTGTCGTCCCAGAGTGTGACACAGCAACAACGGACAACACAATCAAATCCGGTGAGGATGCATTTTTCCTCGCGCAGAATCACGACCGCACCACGGCAAGCATGTCCCTGAATGGGTGGTTCTACAATATATATGATCTGCCGTACGTTGATACAACAAAACAATGGTGGCCGCAGTTTACTGTAGACAGTCTCACCATTAATGGTCGGATGTACTACATGTCAAACTACATCAACTGGAACGGACTTGCGCAGACCCGTGTCATTTTTGCAAATATGGGTCTCGTAGAGAACTTTAACCTAGGCAATCTATTTGAAATGGTCTACTCACGTACGTGGACTCTTGATAACTTTGCCGCTATGACAAAGGACATTTACATAGATGTGGATGGCAATGGCGCCCGTGACCGCACGGATACCTACGGTTTCTTCTATGAAAAGACACCGTATTGCTGGTTGGAAGGTTTTGGTGTGGAGTTATACCAGAAAAAGGGAAAAGATTCCGCAAACATCACCCTTGCTGCCACAGAACCAAAAGTTATTTCTCTTGTGGAGAAATTGCATGACTGGTGTTATAACGGCGCGGCCGGGGTAAATGTCATGTTGGATGAGGACTGGAAGGGATCCGACCAACGTACATTGTATGCAAAAGGAAACGCAGTATTCACTACATCCGGAATCAATTCTATGATCACGGAACTTACCGATTCCGATATCGATTATGCTATGCTGCCGTTCCCGCTTTTCGATGATACGCAGGCTGACTACATTGGTCCATGTACAGACCGACTCACATATGTTCCGATTACGGTGCAGGATACGGAACAGGCAGGAATACTTATTGAAGCATTGAACTATGAGGGCTATAAAAACGTTCTTCCAACCTATCAGGAAAGCACTCTGAAAAAGCGTTACGCGAACTCTGAGGACACCTCGAAGATGCTGGACATCGTGTTCGCCAACCGCGTGATCAGCTTGTCCTACCTTTACGGCGACGTTTCCCTCTACTTCCTTGGCAAGGTCGTCCCGAACAACACGGTTTCCAGCTATGTGGAAAGCGTATCCAATATAGAACAGAAAACCATCGATCAGATCATCGCACTACATTCCAGTGACGAGACGAAATAAGTAAAACACAGATTCAAAACAGGCGGGCAGACTCCGTTGTGGGAGTCAGTCCGCCTGTTTGTTATTCTATGGAAATACGTACACTCCGGCGTAGAAGAAACACCTCACCGGTACCCATATGGGCAGCAACCGATTGGAACGCAGTCGAGACCGGTTTCGCGGCAGAGCCATGCGGCTAGCGCACGGCAGATCGGCGCTTCAGTGTGATAATGACCCGCTTCCACAACGACCAGTCCTTCCTCCGCCGCGTCCGCTGCCATGTTATAGCCCGCGTCCCCGGTGAGATAAAGATCCGCGCCGATGGCCATAGCTGCATTTACGAAATCCTTTCCGTCCCCGCCGCAAACCGCCACCTTGCGTACCGGTTTCTGCGGATCGCCTGTGATGCGCACCCGTCCGGCATCCAGCGCATCACGGATCAGCACGGCATAATCGCCCGCCAGCATCGGTTCCGCCAATGTAAAATACCGTCCGAGCATAGGATTCTCCGCGTCGCCAAACGTCCCCTCCGCGCGGTGCCACAATGCCTGACAGAGCGCGTCGTTCACTCCATCCTCTCCGGCATCCATCCGCGTATGGTACGATAGGACGGACAGATGATTCTCCAATGCCAGAATCGCTTTGCGTCCGGTCAGCGTGATCGGGGTAATGGAGTCCATTTTCCGAAATACAAGTGGATGATGGGTCACAAGTACGTCAAAGCCGTTATCAATCGCATACCGGATCACCATTTCCGCAGGATCCAGTGCCACAAGAACGCTTTGGATTGGTCGGTGCAGATCGGTGCAGACCATGATTCCGTCGTTGTCCCATGGAGCTTTCAGCTCCGGCGTGAATTTACCGGCAAGCAGCCGATTCAGTTCTTCCGTTGTCATACACTTTGTCCTCGTTTCTCATTGATTTTTCTGTATCTCCGCAGAATACGCATCCAGTTCCAGAAGCAGTGCATCTTCATAGGTGGTATCTCGTCCCCCAGCAATCCTGCCCTGTCGCTTTTTCTCAAGCGCACGACGGAATCCGGTCACATACGGCATCCACAAGGGATTCGTACGCTCCTGTCTTCCAAGGAGCAGCTCCGCCTCCGTGTATTTTTCCGTCTCTCCTGTGTACACAGCGGCAATAATGGCGTAGATTCTACCGTTCGCCTTGCAAAGCCGTTCCTCACGGATCGTATAGCCGTCCGTAAGCAGCGCGCGCCGCAGATCATATCCGTGGGACATGGGCTGCAAAACAAGTCGGATTCCCGCCTGCGGCAAGTAGGGACTGGTGCGCAGAATTTCGGCGATCAGCTCTCCGCCCATGCCGCAGATACAGAGATCGGTCACACCATACGATGTAGGATCCATTTTGCCTAGGCCGTTTGCCAAAAGAAATGTGATCCGCTCCGCCACGCCATACGATGCGGCGTTCTGTTTCGCCGCCTCCAACGGACCTCGGTTTATATCGCTTGCCACCGCCGACGCGCATTTTCCGCTGCGTAAGAGATAGATCGGTATGTACGCATGATCGGTGCCGATGTCCCATACAACGCTTTTCTCCGGTATCAGATCACACGCAGTCCGCAGTCTCCTGTCCAGGCTTGGAATCTCCGCTGTCGATCTCTCCCACCGCGAAGGCTCCCGACCCTGTATTCCCTTATTCCGTTCGTCGAATGTTGTCATATGCTCTCCCGTTTGCCGCAGGATCGGAAAAAGCGATCCGTCCGGCGCAGTGGAACTCTCCCACAGTCACGTCGGCGGATCGCCTGTCTGTCGGTTGCGGATTACTTTTTCTGCGAGAAATATTCGTTGAGCTTTTGCACAAGTGCATCCGCATCGGTGCCGTGTACATCGCACGCTTCTTCAATCGTTTCGCTGCGGGACACGGGGCAGTCCAGACAATGCATCCCGATTTCGAGGAAAAATTCACCCGTCGCTTCGTCACAATCGATGATATCGCCGATGATGGTATCCTTGGTAACTTCCATAGTTTTGAAACTCCTTTATGTTTGGAAAATGATATACGTCTAAGGAAACTCTGAATGAATCGGATTTTTGCGATAAAAGGCTGAAATATAGGGACTTTTATCGCAAAAATAACCTTAAATCAGAGATTTCCTAATGTACGCGTGCGGCAGTGATTATATACCGTCCGCGGATCAGTTTGCCTTTTTCGCAACGGGATCGGGTATCTGGAGCTTTCGGATATCCGCGCCCAACCCACGCAGCTTGCCGCATATGTCGTCATATCCGCGTTCGATCAGGTGACTTTCAGTGATCTCGGTCTGCCCGCTGCACATCAATGCCGCAATCATGACCGCGATCCCGCCGCGCAGATCCGTAGCCATCACAGGAGCCGCGGATAACGGTGCGCCGCCCTCAATGGTGACGATCCGTCCTTCCACCTTGATCTGCGCGCCCATCCGTCTGAGTTCCTCAACATAACGGAATCGATTTTCAAAAATGCTTTCGTTGATGTAGCTGACTCCCTCCGCACGCAGGAGCAATGCCGTCATTTGTGGGTGCATATCGGTCGGAAAGCCCGGATACGGCAGTGTTTTGATGCTGGTGCGGCGAATTTTACCAGCCGCGGTCACATGCACCGCCTCGTCGAATTCCTCCACGTCCACACCTACTTCCAAAAGTTTTGCCGTGATCGACTCCAGATGCTTCGGGATCACATTGTTGATCCGCACGGAACCGCCGGTCGCCGCAGCAGCCACCATGAACGAGCCTGCCTCGATCATATCGGGAATGATCGCGTAGGAACAGCCATGTAGCTGTTTGACACCGCGGATCTTGATCACGTCCGAGCCGGCACCGCTGATATTCGCTCCGCAGGTATTGAGAAACTGTGCGCAGTCCACCACATGAGGCTCATGTGCAGCGTTGTCGATGATGGTCACGCCCTCGGCAGTCGCGGCGGCAATCATGATATTGATGGTCGCACCAACGCTGGATACGTCAAAAAAGATACTGTTTCCGCATGCGCCGTTTTTAGAATGGATATCAATGTACCCGCCTTCAATTCCAACCTCGCCGCCCAAAGCCTCGAACCCCTTGATGTGCTGATCGATGGGACGAACGCCGAAATCACAACCACCAGGCAGTCCGACTCTCGCCTTTCCAAAACGACCGAATTCCGCGCCGAGCAGATAATACGAACCGCGCAGCTTTCGGACTAGCTCATAATCCGACGTTCCCGGCACAAGATGGGTGCAGTCGATCTCGTAGGTGGTACGGTCGATCCTCCGGATTTCTGCGCCCATACCGCGCAGAATCTCGAACGAATACTGTATATCGCTGATATTCGGGATATTTTCAAGCACCACTTTACCGGGAACAAGCGCACAGGCGTATATAATCGGGAGCGCAGCGTTTTTGGAACCGCTGACCTCCACGCTGCCCATCAGAGGCACGCCTCCGTGAACCACAATTTTCTCCATGAACAAGCACCATGCCTTTCCAAGCAATCCTATATTCTTTCCATACTCTGTCTATTCCTACGCGCACCGCATCACATATCTGCATTCCTGCAACATATCCACAGTTCGCGGGTAATCTCTTTTGCTGGTGTGTGCGAATCTCCGGCAGAGAATCCTTTCCCTGCCCCAAAAATCCAACAGCATACCCTATATATTATAACAGCAACCCAAGTAAATAGAAAGTGTTTTTTGCAGGATTTTCATATTTTTCATATTATCTGGTATTATTACCTATTTTAAAACGTGTTTAAGCAGCTATTCTTGTATACAACGTTCCATCTAATTGATTAAAGACGAGTATGCCATAAGTATCCGTCTCTACCCGGATACACGGTATGAGACAAAAGCTGTCCTCATCCGTCAGAAAATAGAGAGAGTAACAATGCGAAATCGACTCGATCTCAATTTTCTCCGGAATGTCATCACCGCCTGCGGACACAATGCGCTTCATCATATATAGAATATTCGTAATGTCGGAAACCTGTGTGCTGTAGGATTTTCCAAAGGTAAGAAAACACCACTTGCCGTCCGCCTCCGTCACTACACCGTTTTCAATCACGCAGATCATATCGTTCTCCGTGATCTCCACACCATCGATTCTGCGCAGGCAACGGACATAAACCGCTCCCGCCGTATCGCTGCGAATATCCGCGATCACCGTTTCAATCGAGGGACCACCGTTTTTTTTCGACAATCCGCCGTCTCCCCGCTCCAGAAACGCGCGCGCGATCTGGGAATAGCTTTCGTATTCTGTATCCGTGACGGCGGAGGATGCGTCGTCGGCAAGCGCGGCGTAGGAAAAGTCGTCAGTCAACCGGGACGTCGTATCCGCTCGTCTGTATCGGAATCGGAAATCCGACAAAAATTCAGTCTGATCACCGCTGTAGTGGAGATACAGGGTACCGTCCGGAATCACAAACGTGCATCGGATATCGCTTTCCGCGAGCCGATTCGCCGTATCCTCATTATCGTCGGAACCCATGTAGATCACACCGTCCTCCCGTTTGCGCGCCACCAGTGACGGAGACAGAATCACGCCATCTGTCTGCAGCGCGGTGCATAGATCCGTCACCGCGCGCTCCGGAATATAGTATACATTTCGATACAAATGGATAAACACGCCGGTCAGCACCAGCGCAGCGGCAAGGAGTGTGATGGTGAGCATGATAAAGATATTCTTCTGCCGCATCAGTTTTCCGCCTCCGTAGTCTTTCTGTCCACCCGCGCCCATTGCGGAAAGATCGACACCGCCTCCGGATCTGTGTCATAGACGAGGATGGTGCTGCCGGAGCCGAGAGCCTCGCGTATACCGTTTTCCGCGTACAAAACGCTGTATTCACCGGTGCTGCGTACAGCGATGGTGTGGATCGTCATGGCATAGATGCGGCAGTCCCCGGAAAATGTGATCGTCATGGCAGGCGCACAGTTCCAGAGACGGAGATTATCAAAGGTATAGGAAAACGTGAATGTGATCCCGTCCGCGCCATAAAACACCTCCGTCAACGTAATCTCGGCGTCTCCGCCGACGCAGTACGGCTGCAAATCACCCAACGTTTCCAGAATCGTCCATGCGCCGCGCAGCATATCTGCCGGGGTATAGGATTCCCGATAACCGATGATCTGTCCCAGCTCGACACCACCGCCCGAATTCGCGGTATACACAAACTCGCTTTCGTCGAGCCGAAGTATGCCGTGCGTCTCAACGAGAGTCAGACTGCCGTCCTTTTCCTCGCGCCGGGACAGCTTATTCGGATTGTATCCGAGGAGACGGACGAAGATATTCGTCTGATCGACGCGATCGCGCAGAGTCATGCCCATTTTATCGCCGAAGGTCATACCACGTGTGCGTATCCGCTCCGTAAATACAATCTCCCACGGATCCTCGTCCACGCCGCTTTCGAGTTCTGTCACGGATTCCGTATGGACGCACTCCGCGGCAAAGGAAAATCCGTAAAAATGATTGTGGAAGCTCGTTTTCCATTCGAGCCATTTCTGCTTGTCCGGATATTCTTCTCCCATCTCGTCAGGACAGGTATACCGGAGCCATCCGCCGTCTGCCGTAGGAATGAGCAGCGTATATTTTCCGCCCGGTGTGATCTCCAAAAAGAGCCTGTGCACCTCCGTAAAGAGGGATGAATCCGCATATGCCGCATCCTCCGTTTCTGCTCCGGACAACGCGGCGGCGCATACTCCGATGAGATGGCCAGGCAGCGGCGTATGGTATTCCACCACGATCATATCGCTCTGCATTTCCGGTCCGTTTGCCGCCTCATACGGCTCGGCAGCAAGCGCATCGGCAATCCAGGGAGAAAGAGCAGCATAGATTTCCTCCATCACACTTCCCCCGGTGCATAGCCCCGCTTTTTCGCCATCATAAACGATCCCGACAAACGCAGGCAGAATCGCGGCGGCACAGGAAGAGGTATTCGTTTCACCGGAGGTCAGGGAGGAGAGTGAGAACGGCGTCTGGTTATATGCGGTGCTGCTTGTCACACCCGTCACCATCACAACAGCAAACATCAGTGCAAAGAGCAGGACGATACATCCGCCAACCACGAGCATCCATGGCAGCGCGGTGTGCTTTTTCATACGTTGCCGCCTCCTTTGGATTCCGGATTTTTCAACCTGCAGACAAACGGCAGTTCAATGGAGACACTGGTTCCCTTGCCAAGCGTACTCTGCATGGAGATTTTTCCGCCGTGCGCCTCCGTGAGCTCTTTCGCGATGGCAAGTCCGAGTCCGGTTCCGCCTGCGTCCGAGGTACGGGATTTTTCCACACGGTAGAACCGTTCGAACAGATGCGCCATATCCTCCTTTGGAATTCCCACCCCGTTGTCCGTGATGGTGATGATGAGAAATTTTTCCGTTCTGCCGATGTGAATGTCGATTTTACCACCGTTTGGGGTATATTTGTTTGCGTTGGTCAGAATATTGATCACGACCTGCTCCAGACGCTGGCGATCCCCGGTAATCTCCGGCACATTGGGATCTGCCGTAAGCGTCACGGTATGTTCATGCTCGTCAAAATCTTTTTTCATGACCGCGCACAGCCGATTGACGGAGGCGGTCATATCGAATGTTTCAATATTCCATCGGGTTCTCTGATTATCGAGACGGGAGAGAGTGAGCAAATCAGACACAATCCGGGTCATCCGGTCGCATTCGGTCAGGATGTAATCGTCGAGGAAGAAATTGCGCGTCTCCTCATCCATCGCAGGATCCTCTAAGATTGTTTCCGCCGCTGATTTGATGGAAGTCAGCGGGGTACGCAGCTCATGAGATACGTTCGCGACAAATTCCCTGCGGCTCTGATCCAGCTCGTACCGTCCGGTCACATCGTGCGCGATTACAATACAGCCGGGAAGCATCTTGCCATTCTCCACGTATCGAATGATCCCAAAACTCACGTCATACACCTTGCCGCCACAGATCCGATCGTGAAAAACGAAACCATCCCGGTTCCGTTCCGCGGCTACGTCGGGAGAGGTCAGCCGAATGGTCGTGCCGGAGAGGACAAGCGGAATATCCATCGCCTCAAAGCAGTCCTCTAAGGTTATTGTTCCCTCGCGCACGCCCGGCAGAATCGACACGGCGGAGCTGTTGCCATGGAGAAGCTTGCCGGATACCGTAAACGTGAGAATCGCGTCCTTCATACAGCCGAGGATCATCTCGAGCTTTTCCCTCTCACCGGACACCTCATCGAGCGTTTCCTTCAGACGATCCTTCATCGCGTTGAAGTTTTCGGTCAGAACACCTAGCTCATCGCGTGAATTGACCTCGATCTCTGTGTCAAATTGTCCCATTGCCACCAGCTGTGTCCCGCGCGTCAGACTCTGGATCGGCGCCGTAATCGCCTTAGCAAGCACAAACGCCAAAAGAATCGAGAAAAAGATTCCAACCAGCATCGCCTGCAGGATAATGGTAAACAGCGTCTGGTTGAGCTGGCGCATTTCGTTCATGGAATCCTTAACATAGACGATATTGCCGCCGCCCAGAACAACTGCCCAGTCCGCATATTCCGCCCCGCTGATCACATGGTTCTCGTTGTCGCCGCCAATCGCGGACAAAAGGTTTGGGGTGATCTCCAGCTGCGCACCCAGTTCCGTATCCGATGCCGCCAACGTATCTCCGTTTTTGTCGAGAATGTAATAGTTCCGATACTGGTCGATGCCGAGAATGCTCCCGTATGCACTGCAAATGGCACGTAAATCCTCCGCCGCATTTTCACTCTCCACCGTATCCGCTTCCTCCAGTTCTTCACGGAGAATGGTTCCGACGGCAAAACACTCCTCCATCTGGCTGGAAAACGTACGGGTATAGTACGTCGATACGCCGTTTATCAGGATGGCAGACACTGCGCTCATTACCGCAATAATGAAAATGAGCAGAATCAGAACGATTTTGAAGTATAGACTCCGGAACATATGCCTGCCTCCTTTCCGCAGATTTATACGCCCTATGGCTTCTCAATGTTTGGCAAGATAGTATCCCACACCGCGCTTGGTCATCAGATATTCGGGATGACTAGGATCCGCCTCGATCTTGGAACGGATACGGAATACTGTCACATCCACGGTGCGGATATCGCCGTAATAGTCGTCGTAGCCCCAGATTTCCTCAAGGAGCTGCTCTCGCGAAAACGCCTTTCCCACATTTGCGGCAAGAAAAGCGATGAAATCGTAATCCTTTTTGGACAGCTCGATCGGCGCCCCGCTTTTGGTCACGAGATAATGGGTTCGATCGATCACAAGCTCTCCGACGGTGATGACTCCCGCGTCTGCGCGTTGCTCTCGTACCACCTCTCCGGAGGTGCGCCGTATGTTTGCCCGGATCCGGGACATTAGCTCCTTGAACGAAAAGGGCTTGGTTACGTAATCGTCCGCGCCGGTATCCAATCCGAGGATCTTGTCCTTCTCCTCCTCACGCGCCGTCACAAATATAATAGGCACCTGACTGACGAGCCTGATTTTTTCGCAGACCTCGAAACCGTTCATTTTCGGCAGCATGATGTCGAGCAGAATGAGATCGTATTCCCCACTGATCGCCTCTGCTAGCCCCGTTTCTCCGTCATACGCGATCTCGCAATCGTAGCCTTCTTTCTTCATGTTGTAAGCGAGAACCTGCGCAATTTTCTTTTCATCCTCCACGATCAGGATTTTCTTCTTTTCGTTTTCCATGCATACTCCTCCTTATCGTATTTTCCGGTCGGCCCATCCGTCCCTCATACATTCTACGGACGCAGTCCCCACGCTACAAAATCCGGATTTTCCGCAAGATATGCTTTCAACAGTATAAGCATTCTTTGCGAACAGCCGTCCAGTCCCACCGATACTACCACGGTATCGTTCTCTGTGAGCCACTCTGTCACCAACTGAAACACCGTGTCGGGATTTGTCTGATTGTCCACCACAAAATCCGGCTTCACAACCGTATATCCCCTCTCTGTCGCAGCAATCGTTTCCGTATCGGAGAGACTGCCGCACACCACGGGGATTCTGCGATACGTCTCCACTGCAATGTCATCACAGATCTCGTCCACAGCGTCCGCGCTGTCCGCAGCGATCGCACATTCTCCGGTCAAAAGCATCTGCCACAAAAGCTCCTCCGGCGTTTCCGCATCCACCAGATACACAATCTCCACGCCGCAGGCATCAAGCCAGGACAGTTCCCATTGTGCATGGATTCCGCCGGCATACACCACAATCCGTTTTGTCGCACTGTCCGTATCGACCGGATCCGTACTGTCTGGTATGTCCGTCGTCTCGTTATCCACGCTGTTAGCTTCCATCAATTCCCTAAGACTCCGGCGAGCTTCTCCGTTTGAGAGGCGCAGCACCACCTCGCCAGATGCGTTTTCGCCGTATTCCATGGTCAGTCCCAGGATTTCGCAGATCCAGTCGGCTTGGAGATAGTAGTACCCATTTTGCCGGAAAATCTCCACATCGCGCACAATCTCCCCATTCACGGCAGCCATCTGTTCGCCGTAGAGGATAGACGCATATGTCGTTCCGTTTTCCGTATCCGCATAAAGAAGCAGGTTTTCCTGCGGATGGTTTTCCAGCATCACGGTATCGAACATTGTCAAAATATCGACCGGAATGTAATACCGCCCGTTTTTCTCAATGAGCGGCGCGCCGCTTTCCTTGTACCACACATCGTCATTGTGATACAGCGTCGGATCCTGCCACCCGACCGCTGCTGACGGAGTGATTGCCGCAAGCGTCAGGGCAAGCATTCCAAAGAGCCATGCCATGCCGTGCCGCTTATTCCGCCGCATTTTGCACCTCTCCCTCCACAGGGGGCTCCTCCGCGTCTGTACCTGACTGCGCCGTGTGAAGATGGTACGCCACCGCCAGATCTACAACCATGCCGTAGCTGCGGGAACCCTCCGTAGTCCCCTGAATTTTCAGATACGTATCGTTGACGGTATCGCTCACATCCGCCGCCACGTTATCCCGGTATTTATCAAAAAAGCGGCTATAGCACTGCAGATCGTATCGCACACGGATATCCAGTCCCGACGCGAGCTTCTGATACAACTCCGGTGAAGCGGAATATAGCGGGGATACCAAATATTCGTACATGCTGAGATAGCCGCTGTACTGCATAAACGGATCGTCCGACGCGATGCATACAAGATAGGCAATGAAGTTTGCCTCATTTTCCCGGGCAATCCCGCGCTGATGCGCCATTTCGTGTGCCGTAGTATAGACATTGACATAATCGGGATAGTTCGTGTTGAGATTTGCCTCTCCGGTAAAATATGTGTACATACCGGAGATATGCGTGTAGGTCATGAGCGAGGACAGCGTGATCTCCTTCACGGGTGCGGACAGCACAGGCAGAAAATCATATGAATCCGTCAGCTTTTCATAAGCCTCCAGACAGTATTCCACCGTTTGCGCGTGGTCATACGGACGGACAGAACCATGCTCCGAGGCGATGATCACCTGATCTGCCAATCCGTTCAGCCGGTCGCGAACAAGAACCGCTGTATCGTACAGTTCCGTTGCCGAAACCTTTTCCCGGGCGATTCCGAGCTTTTTATCAAGCGTAGGCGCACGGTATCCGGCGGCAAAAGTCAGGACAAACAAGCCGTAGAACAGCGCGATCACAGAAGACAATCCAATAATGGTTCGCCAGAGATACCGGGTACCGCGCGACGCCTTGCGCATACAGACAACAAACAGACATGGCACGGTTACAGGGAGGGTCAGCACCACGCACTCCGCAAGGGAAAAGGGAATCCACCCAGTCAAATGGGCGTTCAAGCTCCGACAGAATGCACTCACAGTCGTATTGAAGCGATCCGCAAAGGAAGTGGAGGTACAAAATCCAATGTGGCAGCCACCCATGACAAGTGCAAAGAGAAACAACCACAGGGAGACGCCCGGAACATACCGCGTAACGCGGCGATAGAGCTTTCGCATGGCATTCGATCCTTTCATAAAGATGGGATGTTTTCCTCCGCGTATGCGCTCTCCGCCAGAGAAAGAAGCGCCTCGGAAGAGAAGCCGGCAGCGGTAAGGAGAGCCAGTATATCGTCCGGCAGCGCGGCGGTCACCATGATCCGTTCCCCGTTTTCAGGATGTGGAAACGTGGTTTTCCATGCATGCAGAGCGTGCCGGGAAATATGGGGATCCGCGCTTCCATAAAGATCATCCCCGGCGATCGGGCAGCCCATTCCGGCAAACTGGACGCGAAGCTGATGGGTTCGTCCCGTGATCGGATGCGCAAGCACCACGGTATAGCCGCCGGAGGAGGCCAGCGTCACATATGCCGTCCGCGCACACTTGGCATCCGGCGCGGTTCGGTCGGTCTCCTCGCGTTCAATGATGCTCTCCGCCCGTCGGTGCATGTATGTTTCCCGGACACCATACTCCGGCTCCGGTTTTCCACACAGCACGGCAAGATACGTTTTGTATATCTCCCCGGTTGTCATTGCCTTATACATCTTATAGGATGCATCCCGTGTGTTCGCCGTGAGCATACAGCCGCTTGTATCGCGATCGAGCCGATTGACCGGACGGAACACATATGGCTTATCCCGGTACCGCCACGCCAAAGCGTTGGAGACGGTATCTCGCTGATGACCGAGCGATGGATGGGACGGCATACCGAACGGCTTATTGACCGCAGTGACATACGCGTCCTCGTACAGGATATCAATCGGCAGTTCCACCGGCACCGTATACGGACTGACATCCGACAGAGTATCCTCCACGGCAAGGGACAGCTCCTCGCCAACTGCCAGCACATGCCGAACCGTCCGAAATGTGCCATTTACTAGGATGCCGCCCTCGGAAAATTTCAGTTTTTTGAGAAGATTGGAAGAATATCCCAGTTCCTTTGTCAGTATCTCGCGGATTGTTCGGCCGGCGTATCGCTCGTCAATGACGATTTTCATACCTTCGCTACCTTTTAATTAAAATATATCCGTATGTGCGGAAAATGATCATGGAAAAACAAGGGATCCGTTACTCCTCCAGATTGCGCCAGTAGCTGTAGTACGCAACAATCGTCCGTTCCCTGCCGTCATGCTCGAGATCCGGTGCTGTGATGACCACCCCCTCGAGGGATAACAGTTCCCACGCCGACAGAGAGAGAATCTTGGTGCGCAGAACAATATCCTGACTTGCATATACCAAAAGCTCATCGTCCCGGCATAGGATAGAACCGGATTTTGCCACCACTTCCTCGATGCCGTCGATCTTTTCCGTCACACATTTCAGGCTCCTGCCGTGCAGATACGCTGCAAGATCCCGCTTGTACCGCTTACTGTTCGGATTTTTGCTCTTCGTCCACGATTTCCCTTTCTTGTTGTTGAACATATTCACCTCATTTTGAGTGCTTAATTTTATGCATTTTGCCGAAATTTAAGAAATTGGTAAAATTCTATTGCTTTTTTTGTAATTTATGCTATTATGGTAAGACAAAATGGTATGTGCGGCACGGAGCACCGACCTTTTCTAAGGAGTTTCCGGATGAAAGGAAAACGGTTATCCGCAAGTCACATGTTCCTACAGCATTATAGCACAAAACCGACCCGGTGTGAATATCCAATCGGAAAAATTTACATAAAAGACGCAAGAACACGCGGCGGTCTACCGGTTTTCCGCGTATCCAGTCCGTTTTGTATTCCCTCCGATGGCAACAGCCGGTGTCAATCCATCCTGAGAAAGAAAGCCCGCATTCTGTATCGGGCGCGGAGAGAAACTTATGCTTCCGTTAGACAATTTATCAGAGGCGGCGACTAGGGCACTCGTGGAACACGGTCTGTCGCCGGACGAGATGTCGGTCGCGCTACAGCTCGATCTGGACTTCGACGGGAATTTCGGAGAAAGCTGGCTTATCTACTGCCAGTCCACCCATTCCCTTATCCGTCTGCTTGCCGACGCGGACTCCATTCCCAAGGCAAGCGATGCCAAGCATCATCACGCACATGAAGATTACGATCACTTCGGTCAGATACCGCCGGCAAAATACGTGGTCTATCACGACGAATACTCGTTCACGTACTTTTCGGACATGATCATCGATACCCTGATGTCCTCCAACCGGTTCCTGCTCCTGAAGCATGATACCCCACGTCCGGACACAACCGGCATGGATCACGACAAAACGGAGGAAACGCTCCTCGACTGGAACAAGGACGCCGTCACCGAGATCGCGGCGTACTGTACCAACTCCAAAAGGCAGCGGCTCTTTGCTTTCCGTGAAATTGTGGAACAGCTGGAACGAGGTGACACCGTCACGGAGGACGACCAGATTTTCGAGCAGTTCAACGCGAAATGCCCGAAATGCGGCAGAAAATACGAAAATCAGTACCGCCGCGTCTGTACCTACTGTTCCAAGAAGGGCGATATTGTAAAACGACTCCTGCAGTACTTTCTCCCGTTCAAATGGCAGCTGACGACTGTGCTGCTCTGCATGTTCGCCACCTCCGCCATCTCGCTGCTATCCCCGATCATTAACGGTAAAATTCTCTACGACCGCGTCATTGACTCACATGGCGTATGGCATACCACAACGAAACTCTTCATTGTGCTGTCCGTGATCGTCGGTTTGGCACTCCTATCCCTCGCCATCAACATCACGCAGAACCGCGCGAATGCCAAGATGTCCACGCAGGTGTCGAAGAATATGAAGCAGAACATCTTCAACGCCATGCTCCACCTTTCCCTCGCGTATTTCAACAACAACCCCACCGGTCGACTCATCAACCGCGTTAACTACGATGCCGACCGAATCCAGTCGTTCTACATCGACGGCGTGCCGAACTTCATCGTCAACGCGCTGAACTTCATCGGGCTTACGATTTTCCTCTTTATCTTAAACTGGAAGCTCACGCTCATCGTCTTTATTCCGGTACCGCTCATCGTGGTGATCTTCCGCGTTTGTCTGCCCAGGTTGTGGCGGATGTATTCCAAACAGTACCGCGCTTCCTCCAGCATGAACTCCATGCTCGGCGACTCGCTGAACGGTGTGCGCGTCGTCAAGGCATTTGCGAAAGAATCCGAAGAAACCAGCCGCTTCTACGGATATTCTGAACGGCTTTACAACGCAAATCTCAAGGTCAATATCACGACTCTCACGATTTTTCCGCTCGTCAGTCTCCTTATTGGTATGTCCTCTCAGGCGATCTGGGGCTTCGGCGGTCTCTCCGTCATGGGCATGGAAATGACCTACGGTGACTTCACCACCTACCTCGGATATATCGGCATGATCTTCGGTCCTCTGCAGTTCTTCTCGACCTTTACGAACCAGATCACCGACACCATCAACGCGGCGCAGCGTATGTTCGAGATTCTCGATATGGTTCCGGACATCATGGACGCGCCGGACTGTGTGGACATTCCCGAATTCAAGGGCGACATTCATTTCGACAACGTCTGCTTCCACTACAACCCGAACCGTCCGATCCTCAAGGACGTGAACATCACCATCCACGCCGGAGACAATATTGGACTTGTCGGTCACACGGGTAGCGGCAAGAGTACGATTGCCAACCTCATCACCCGTATGTACGACACCATCTCCGGTACGATCTCCATCGATGGCGTGGATATCCGCAAGATCAAATTGTCCTGTCTGCGAAAGAATATCGCAATCGTGTCGCAGGAAATCTTCCTGTTCCGCGGAACCATCGCCGACAATATCCGCTATGCCAGACCGGATGCCACCATGGAGGAGGTTATCGCGGCTGCACGTGCCGCCAACGCACACGACTTCATCGTCCGTATGCCGGAAGGCTATGAGACAGAGGTCGGCAGCGGTTCCCGTTCTCTCTCCGGCGGCGAACGGCAGCGTGTCTCCATCGCTCGCGCACTTCTCATGTCTCCCTCGATTCTAATCCTTGACGAAGCGACCGCTGCTATGGACACCGAAACCGAACGGCTCATCAGCGACGCGCTCACCAAGCTCATCAAAGGACGTACCTGCATCTCCATCGCGCATCGTCTGTCCACGCTCAAGGACTGCAACTATCTGTTCGCGATCGAAAACGGCGAAATCGCGGAGGAAGGCACTCCCGATGAGCTGCTTGCCAAGGGCGGCGTATATTACAAGCTGTATATGCTCCAGAGCGAGGCTATGAAGAAGGTTCTCGCCGGTATGTAACTATCGTACACACAGAATCCAATGAAACGGACACCGGACAAACCGGTTATGGTGATAACTATGAATACAAGCGAAAACACAAAGCTCACGCCGCAGGCTCCCAAAACGGATAAGCAGGCGAACGCAAAAGATGTAAAAAAAGAAAACGACAAAAAGGACACCACACAGACCGAAAACAAAAAGGCTGAGGACGCAAAAAAAGCCAATGACGCCGTAGACGACACCGAAGAGGAAGAAGAGGAAGAGGTGAACGCGGACGAGCTGTTTAAGCACCGCGAATCAATTGATCTGAATCCGAACAACGCATGGTTCTCTGTCTCCACGGGTGGACTGATCTCTCTGAAGATCATCAATGCCGAGGGGGTTGAGGAAACCTTTGAGCGCGTGGTGATCCGTCGGTCATTCCCGGTCACGGCTCCTGATGAATTTCTCTCCGTCCGTGAACCGGACACCCGCAAAAACGGACGCGGCGCGGAAATCGGCATGATCCGCAACATCCACATTTTCGATCAGACAACAGTGGATTTACTGAACGCCGAGCTGGAGCTGCGGTACTTCACACCGGAGATCAAGAAGATTCTCTCTGCCAAGGAAAAATTCGGCTACTGCTACTGGGAAGCGGATACCACGGCAGGCGTGATCTCATTCGTACTCAACAATCCCTATTCCAACATCCGCATTCTCGAGGACAAGCGTATTTTCATCTCGGATATGGACGGCAACTGCTTCATCATCCCTGATCCGAAAAAGCTCGACCGGCAAAGCTACAAGTATATCGAGATCTATATCTGACGAGACGGCAGCCAATACTGCGTTCGCCTGTCCGTACAAGTAAGCCTGCTGCGGTCAAGCTGCTTGCGGCAATGCTCTCTGTACGTACGGGAATTCGTCCAATAAACGAGGTAAAACCACATGAAACTGATGTATGATCTCCCGGAAGTGGATTCTGCCGCGCTTGAGGCGGTATCCGCGGGAGAAAAGCTCATGTACTGCGTCCCCTTCAATATGCACGAGGATCGCTTCGTCAAGGGGTATACGGCGGTTACAGACAAGCGCATCTACTGCATCCTCGACGGAAAAATCCTGAAAACCGTAGAGCTGTCCCATTGCACCATATTTCAGACGGAAGTTCTCTACGGCAACTGCGCCTTTTACGGTGTGATCGACGGCATTACCACACTAATCTGTCGGTTCCAATCCGGGCGCAATCTGCCGCGGTATTCTGTGCTGGTCAACGCTTGTGAGGCACTGGCGGAGAAAGCTAGAAACGGCGAGGATCCAGGTGAGCCGATCGTCAACAGCGAGCGGGAACGGTTCTGTCCAAAATGCGGCCGTCCGTACTTCTGGGGAACGACGATCTGCCCATTCTGCCGGGATACGAAGGAAGTGTACAAGAAACTCTGGGCTCTCACTAAGGGCCTGCGGCTCATGCTCTTCTTCCCACTCTTTGTCTCTGTCATTTCTCTGGCAATCCAGTTTATCTTGCCCGCGATTCAAAAAGTCGCCGTCAACGATTACATCACGAACGAATCCATTCGCCCAGTGAAATCACTGTCCGACCCCAACCTGCACGCCTTTGTAGCGATTTTCATTGCCATCATCTCCATCGATCTGGTACAACGTGCGCTTGGTGTCATCCAAAGCCGTCTGTCCGCCATCTCCGGCAACAAGTTCACACTGATGATGCGCACCCTGCTCTACGAAAAGATCCAGACGCTGTCCATTGCCTCCATCTCACGCCGTTCCACCGGTGACTTGATGGGACGCATCAACAACGATGTCAACGTGGTGCAGAGCTTCATGACCGGACAGCTTCCGAGCATATTCACACAGGCATTCTCCTTTATTCTCGCGCTGATCTTCCTTCTGATTCTCGACCCTGTGATGAGCCTCTTCGTCTTTGTACCCATCCCGCTTGTCGTGTATCTTGTGTACAAATTCTGGGCGGTAATGCAGAACCGGAACCGGAAAAACTGGGTGCTCGGCTGGCACGTCAATTTGTTCCTGCAGGACATCCTGAACGGTATCCGCGTGGTTAAGACGTTCGGCAATGAGGAAAGCGAGATTGAGCGGTTTAACTACCGAACAAATCGCTCCGCCAAGCAGTCCCAGTCCAACGCGATCCTGTTTGACACGATCTTCCCACTGCTCGGCTTCGCAGTCCGTTTTGGCAGCTATCTGATCCTTTTCTACGGAAACTACAAGCTGTTCACAGGTGCCATGAACTACGGTGATCTGCACCAGTTCAACTCCTACGCGAATATCATATACGGGCCGCTTCTCTACATCACATCCATCCCGCGAAGCATCTCGAACTTCCTGACCTCTCTCGGAAAGGTACTGGAAATTCTGGAAGAATCCCCGGAAGTCGCCGATATTGGATTGCCTATCGACATCACTATTGAAGGCGATATCTCCATCCGCGATGTCACATTCGGCTACGATACCTACAATCCCGTTCTCGAGCATATCAGTGTGGATATTAAGAAGGGCGAGATGATCGGTATTGTCGGTCATTCCGGGTGTGGCAAAACGACACTCATCAATCTGCTTATGCGTCTGTACGACGTAAACGAGGGCGAAATTCTCATTGACGACGTAAACATCAAGGATATTTCCCAAAACGCGCTCCGTTCGCAGATTGGTGTCGTATTGCAGGAAACGCATCTGTTCTCCGGCTCGATTCGCGACAATATCAAATACGCAAAGCCTCTTGCCAGTGATGAGGAGGTCGTTGCCGCCGCCAAGCTCGCAAATGCACACGACTTCATAGTAAATCTGCCTGAAGGCTACAACACCATGGTCGGCGAAAAGGGATATTCCCTCTCCGGCGGCGAACGACAGCGTATCGCCATTGCCCGCGCGCTGATCCACAATCCGAAGATCTTAATCCTCGATGAAGCGACCGCCGCACTCGACACCGAGACAGAAAAACTGATCCAGGACGCGATCAACAAACTGACGAAAAACCGCACCACATTCGCCATCGCGCACCGTCTGTCTACCCTGCGCAACGCAGACCGACTGATCGTACTCGACAAGGGACATCTTGTGGAATGCGGCACCCATCAGGAGCTGTTGGCGCTGAAGGGCTTCTACTGGCGGCTTGTCATGGCACAGCGTCAGGATTCCGGCATGACGAAAAAGCGCCCGCCGAAACACGCTACAGCATAAAAATGTTATGTTTTGCAGGGAAAACTTTTTGAATAAGTCTTTCCCACACCTCTTTCAAAAACTTTATGCAAAAAGAGATGTACGTCTGTGCGAATCGGATGTACATCTTCTTTTTATGGAAAAACAGGCACCGTGCGGTCGTGGGATACGACTATTTGGTGCCTGTTCTGTTGTTATCAAAGGCACCTCTGAATAAATCGGATTTTTGTGATAAAAGGCTGAAATATAGGGGATTTTATTGCCAAAATAACCTTACATCAGAAGCTTCCTTATATAATATAGGGCTGTCGTTTACCGTATGTCAAAGGAAAATACGTGTACCGTATCCGGCTCCGTTTCCGCCCATGTTGCAATTGGGATAAAGGTGATCTCCGTAAACCTGCCCTGCACTGCCACGTTGACGCACTGGCGGAGGTTGCAGTTCTCGTCCACAAGCACCACCGTTTCCCCAGATTCCGTTTTTGCCTCGATTCGATATGCGCGCACCAGGGTCTGCGGCATGGTCATGGTCGGACTATCCGGAACGATATTCGCACGCATGGTATGCCGTTTTTCGCACCAGTCGCCGGGGATCGTCTTGCGATCAAGATCGGAATCGAAAGCAAGATGAATATTCACAAGTTCCACGGCAGAATCAAACGCGTATGTGACCGGCTTGCCGAGCGGGAGGAACACGCCGTTTTCCTCCGTTCCGTAGGTGTGATTGTTCCGATCCATACCGTTGCGGAGATTGTCAGGCTGCTCTGTATCCGCCGTCAGTCTGGCATTTTTTGTAATCTCCGACAGAGTACGGCGGAATCGCGGCAGGAAGCAGCCTTCCTCCATGAGCCGCTCTTGCAGAATGGCGAGCTTTTCCGTATAGACCTCGTGTGGTGTGAGTGAAAATTCCCGTGCGACGTTTGCCGCGCAGCCGACCGCTTCCCCTAACAAGGCACAGGTTGCCATCACACGTGCAGAGCTCATCGCTGCGTGCGTCATGGAGATATTCCGTCCGGCAAAATAGAGGTTGTCGATGTTGCGAGAATAGAGACAGCGGTATGGGATCCCATACGGTGCCGGAGTATGTCCCCAGATATTCGGATTGCCTGCGTGATAAAACCCGTTCGGATGATGATCGTCCAGAGGCCAGCCGCCGAACGCTACGGTATCCGGAAAATCGCCGCCGGACAGCACATCAGTCTGTGTCATAATGTACTCGCCCATCATACGGCGGGATTCGCGCTTGCCGGGAAGGAAGCCGAGAAAATCAAGCGTCCAATAATCGCCGTCCGCCACCTCTCCGCTGTTCTTAATATAGTCCACCATACCGTATGCCAGCGCAACCAGCTCATCCCGCACCTCCTCCGTATCACCGATGGAATCCCGGTTGCCGCCCAGCTCCAGGTACCAGAAATTCTCCCCTGTCGCCTGCATGTTCGGACGGCGCAGCTTAATCACCTCCGGCGTCATTTTGACAATCCAGTCGGGTGCGATATATCGGGTGGGGCGATCTGTCTTGCGCATCTGGATGAGACAGCTCATACCCATTGTCTGCTTGTCCTCCACCTCCTGTGAGGTCTTTTCGCCGAATTCCGATGTGGCTTCTCTGCCGACACGGAAATCCGCCCCAGTTAATGGCGCGAGAACGCTGTCCCCGGAGCAATCAGAAAAGTAAGTCGCGTAGATGGTATGCCACCTCTGTGTCGTTGTCTGCCATCCGGTCACGCTGACAATATGATCCCCATCCATAGCGCACTGGCATACGGAGCAGTTTAAGAGCAGCGTGATGTTCGGCTCGTTTTTCACAGACTCATAGAGAATACCGTCCCAGATTGGGTAGAGCTTATCGGGATTGCGATATAGGGATTTCAACGAAATCTCCTCAATAATCCCTGTTTCACGGTTATTTTCGCCGTCCGCACCGCATACCCACATCCGGATCTCCGACGATGCGTTGCCGCCAAGCACCGGGCGATCGCCAATGAGTACAACCTTAGATCCGCCGCGTGCCGCAGAGATCGCCGCACACATACCGGCAAGTCCGCCGCCGACGACACAGAAATCCGCATGATGTATTTTTGTAGTCAGTTCCATACCATACTCCCTTGTCCCGCATCTAGCAACACAGCACCGCGCGGAAGATTTTGCCACCATTATAACACATTTTTGTAAAATTGCAACTTATTCCGCATGAATTTTTCGTATTGAGAAAAATCTCTGCCGCACGCACAAAAATAACAAATTTGGATTTGCTTTTTGGGGCAGGATGGGGTATAATAATGGCAGAAATATCCGTTTTACAGAAAGGCTCCCGCACATGAAGAAATACACAACGGTTATATTTGACCTGGACGGTACGTTACTGGATACATTATACGATCTTTACGATGGTGTGAATATCGCACTGCGGGCGTATGACATGCCAGAGAGAACCATCGACGAGGTACGCATGGCGGTCGGCAATGGTGTGGAAAAGCTGATGGAACGCTCCGTACCCGAGGGACACGCGAATCCGCAGTTTGCCGAATGTCTTGCACGGTTCCGTACAGAGTATGCAAAAATTGCCGCCGATCACACAAAACCCTACGATGGGATCCCTGCCATGCTCAATCGCCTGAACACGGAGGGGTATCACCTTGCCGTAGTTTCCAACAAATTCCACGACGCCACGGTTGCGCTCGTTCATCGGTATTTTCCCGTGATCCATGCCGTTGCCGGAGAACGGGAGGAGCTTGGCATCCGCAAAAAGCCCTGCCCGGATACCGTATTCGCGATCGTCCGGGAATTCGGTGTAACCGCAGCGGAATGCGTATATGTGGGTGACTCGGATGTGGATATTGAAACGGCGAAAAATGCACATATGGACTGCATATCGGTAGTATGGGGCTTCCGCGATACAGCGTTTCTCAGGGAGCATGGCGCCACACGGATCGTCTCCGCCCCGGAAGAACTGTATCGTGCGATCGTCGGCGTATGAAAATGAAAAAGGTGCCGCGTCCAACAGTCGGATGCAGCACCTTTTTCTGTACGGATTTATTTGTTCTTCTCTACAAGCTCCTCAAACGCGGCGATTACACTGCTCATCGTAGCTTCCCAGGTGGGCCTGTTCTCTTCGTAATACGAGGCAATATCCGTCGAATGCGCCTTATCGATCACACGACGGAGCGCGCTTCTTGCGGAGCCCCAGCCGCCGTAGACGAGACCGAAATCAAGGAATCTGCCCGCTAAGATGATGTCAATCATCTCCATGGAATCGGCGTCCCGCGCCCCCTTAAACTTCAATGCGGTATCGACGATCGCGGGTGTGACGCTGCGCCAGCTTTCCACGTTGATCGCTTCCACCATCACGCCGACCAGCTCCAGATCCGTAGCAGTCAGCACGACACCGGAGCTGGTGCCGCCGCCGTCCACAGGGGTGATATACGTTCCCTGTGCTTCATCCCACATCGGCTTGGGCAGAATCGCGAAATCGGTATCAACATCGCGCATCCACAAGGAATGGGACAAATCATCGTCCGCAAAAACCGTCTGTCCTGCGGCCATCAGCGTACATCCGGTGTTCCACTGATCGTCCGTGTAGGTATAGTCCTCATTGTACTTGAAGTTGTACAGCCACTCCACGATGTTCACGAGCTTTTCGTCATAATACACGTTCGTGAAGGTGCCATCGTCGTTCTTGTCATAGATCTTCTTGCCAAACGCCCAGAGCCAGCCGTTTACGTCCTCCTTGCTGTCGATGGCAAAACCATACTGGTCTCCCGCATCCCGTGTACCGTCGCCGTTTATATCCTTGTAGGTACCGGCACACAGCTCCGCCAGCTTATCCTTCGTCCATTTGCCCTCACGCACAATCGCATAGAGATCCGGGAAATTGTACGTCGCGCCAAGATCCTTATTGTAGAATATCGCGCCTGCGTTCATAATCGCGGACACATCCATATCTCCCTGCGCCAAAAACGCGTATCCCTTGTAGCTCAGATCCGTCGTCATGCTCGCATTCCACCACGGCTTTGTGAAGTCCACATACGGTACATCGTTCCATGCGCGATAACAGCCGCCGTTTGCATTGATACCCTGCTGGATCGTATGGCTGACCACAAGATCATAGGTCGTTTCTCCGGCGACGATTGCGTCATTGACCGTCTTGGACACCGCCTCATAATTGCCGCCATCCACGATATGCAGTTCTGCCTGAAACCGCTCGCTTACCTTGCTGTTCCGGCTGTAGATCGCGTCATCCACGGAATCGCCCGTCAACTCATCGACCTGCAGATAGCCGAGTGCGCCGGATTCCGCGAGAATCGTAAAATTCTTCCCGCCAAAATCTTTCTCCGGCAGGTCGTCCGGCGTATTCTCACGGGTCAGCTCCGTTTCGCTCTCGGTCTCCGTATTGTCCACCGCTGCGGTATCCGCTGTAGATTCCGTGTCGGTGGATTCCCCTACCTCATTGCCGCACGCCGCCAGCGAGAGAAGCATGGCGTAGAGGAGCAGAATTGTGATAAACTTTTTCATGATTGTCTCCTTTTTCGTATAATACAGACGCGGGATTTTCCGCATTCGTTTCAGCAAATGCAATCTCGGTTGATTTTGCTGCAAAAAGCCAAAGCTCCATGACTTTTGCCACAAAAAAAACGAATGGATGCAGCGTGTCTCTAAAAAAACTACATCCATTGTGGCAGTATTGTACTACCGAACACCCGGAATGTCAACAGAAATCGCGACTTTCATTCACATATTCTCTTCTTTTTCTTTTCCCATGCTTTACATTGCGCCTCCGATTACTCTGTATCACGTCGGTTTTGCCCTCGTTTGACTACATCTGTAACTATTTATGCATTTCTCTGTACACGGAGGCCGATTCCATGTAAAATTCAGCACTAATTTTATAGAAATCCGTCAGACATTCACACTTTGGAAACAATATTGTGCTACACTATAGAGGAAAAAAAACATACCATACGAAAGGATCGAACTTATGAAAAAGAAGCTGTCTCTATGTCTCTGCCTTGTGATGCTCCTCTCCGCTTTGGCATCCTGCGGCGGCGGCAACACGGAAACCGAAACGCAGACATCTGCCAATCCCACGACGGGCGGCGCCGAAACCGAAACCACGCCGGAGGAAACGGAAGCACCCAAAGCGGAAACCACACTCACCGTCACCGATTTCGGCGGTCGCGATTACCGGATGATCTCCACGAACCAGGATAACCGTCATGTCGATATCAACGCCACGGAGCTGACTGGCTCCACGTTGAACGACCTCGTGTACAACCGGAATGTCCGTGTCATGGAACTGTACAATGTCAAGATGATCGCGGAGGACACCGAATACAACAAGATCAACGATATGGTGAAAAAGGACGCAACGAGCGGCGATATGTCGTATGATTTGTACCTCACCAACTACACGGCAAACGCAAATGCCACGCAAGGTTACTTATACGATTTCTACAAATTACCGCATGTTGATTTGACAAAGGAATGGTGGGACCAGAATGAAATAGCGGATATGACTATCCGTGGCAAGCTTTATATGGCAATAGGTGACATTTCCCCCACAGAACTGCTTACCTCAGAGTGTTTGCTCTTTAACAAGGAACTTTTTGATTCAAACGGTATCCCCTATCCCTATGAAGATGCCTTAAATGGCACATGGACGCTTGATAAGCTTTTTACCATTGCTGACGGCAAGACGACCGATTTGAATGGTGACGGTCAAATCAGTGTGGATGATGATTTGTTCTCTATCACCTGTTGGAATGACTACGGCAATGCCCTGTTCTATGGTGCAGGAGGAGATGCCAGCCATTTTGACGATAATGGCGATTTGGTGCTGGATATCGATCTGGAAAGCTTTGTAAATATTTACAACAAGATTTATGCGGCAATCAATGGTACCCAGGCTAATTACGAAAATCAAACACATGAACGCTCCTTCAAAGTATTTGAAGAAGGTAGGGCTTACTTCTGCGGTATCACATTCCAGAAAATCGAAACCTTCCTGCGTGAGATGGAAGATGACTATGGTGTACTTCCCAATCCGAAATATGATGATAAACAGCAAAACTACTCTACTTGCGTTTCCGGTGCAGGCTCTATGCTTGTTGTTCCCAAAACCTGCACAGATCCGGAATTCATAGGTTCCATGCTGGAAGCAATGGCAGCCGTATCTTATGATATGATCACACCGGATCTTATTGATACAATGGCATCCACAAAGAATGTTCGTGACAGTGAATCTTCTGAAGTTGTACAGATGATCATTCGAAACCGTAACTTTGATACATCTCGTATGCATGACATCAATATTAGCGGTTACGTAGAAAAGCTCATTCTTGAGGACAGCACAGACGTGGCAAGCTATTTTGCAAAGAACGAAAAGTCTTTTGAAAAGAGACTTGAGGAAATCAACAAGGCATACTCGGATCTCGAAGAATAAGCGCGCACCAAAATCAAACAATCCATTCCACCTACAGACACGACGGAGTACGCAAACTGCTCCGCCGTGTTTTTGTTTACAAAATTGCGCCTATTTTCCCTGAAAAACAAGTTTACAAGGCGCACAGAAAATGGTATAATAAAAAGCGATCTTACATATTCCTGTACTCACAGAAGGGCTGTCTCCATAATGTATTTTTCGAATCTTTTCTTTTTATATATCTTCCTGCCCGCGCTCTTTCTCGCCTATTTTGCCGTAAAAAACGACGCGTACCGGCGGATCGTGCTCACGGCGTTTTCCCTGTTCTTCTACGCATTCGGCGAGCCGATCTACGTATTTCTCATGATTGGTCTGGTGGCGGTTGACTACGGCTTCGGGCGTATCATTGGCAAAACAGCAGAAATCCGCAGCCGCAAACGATGGCTGGTCGCGGCGGTTGTACTCAATCTGGCGTTCCTCTGCTTTTTCAAATATCTCGGCTTTTTCATCGAAACCTGGAACATGCTCTTTGTATTGCAGCTTCCGGTATTCTCTCTGAAAATGCCCATAGGGATCAGCTTTTTTACATTTCAGACCATGTCCTACGTCATCGATGTGTACCGTGGGGACGCAGAGGTACAGAAATCCTACGGCAGACTGCTGCTGTATGTTACGTTTTTCCCACAGCTCATTGCCGGGCCGATCGTGCGGTACAAGGATATTGAAGCGCAGTTAGACAATCGGCACGTGGATCTGCCTGCCTTTCACGAGGGACTGTTCCGATTCTGTGTGGGACTCGGGAAAAAGGTTCTCATCGCCGACAGCTGCAATTCCGCCGTGGAGCAGTTTTTCGCTCTGTCCGACAAAACTGTCGCAGGGCAATGGCTCGGTGCAGCATTCTTCACTCTGCAGCTCTATTTCGATTTTTCCGGTTACTCCGATATGGCGATCGGACTGGGAAAAATGTTCGGCTTCACGTTTCTTGAAAACTTCAACTATCCGCTCATCTCGAAAAACGCCACGGAATTTTGGCGCAGATGGCATATATCCCTCGGCACCTTCTTCCGCGATTATGTATATATTCCACTGGGCGGAAACCGGCACGATCAGATGCGGAACATTTTTGTCGTATGGTTTTTGACCGGAATGTGGCATGGCGCAAGCTGGAATTTCATGCTCTGGGGACTCTATTACGGCTGTCTCCTCGTTTGGGAAAAGACCCGATTGCTGCCTGCGCTGCGCAAGGGTCCCGATTCTGCGTACCATCCGCACCTGGCGCGGTTCTGCACATTCTGGAAAACGGTTTTCGGGCACGTCTATTGCATACTCATTACCGTGTTCGGCTTCGCGATTTTCTATTTTGACAAGCATTTTTTCACCAACATGGGAACCTTGTTCGGCGTCGGTGCCATTGGTTTTACGGATCTATTCACAAACGCCATTTTCGCCTCACATATCTGGCTCTTTCTCGCTGCCGTCGTCCTCGCCTGCCCCGTGTATCCGGCAATCGACCGGCTGCTGCATCGGGAAGGGCACACGATTTCCTATACAGCGGAGCGAATCATCAAAACTGTGCTTGCCCTTCTTCTCCTCGGCGTGTCCACCGTACAGCTCATCGGGAACACCTACAGCCCGTTTTTATACTTCCGCTTCTGATTCCGCAATCGCAGGCAAAAGCACTTTACTTTGAGGGTATATTGTATCTATGAAAAAAGTCGATCTTATCTGTCTTATCGCTGCCGGGGTTCTCTTTGGCAGCATTACGCTCTGCAATCTTTTTCAGCCCAACCGTCCGACAGAATCGGCAATGGAACAGCGCACACTGCAGAAAATGCCCGCGTTCTCCCTGCAATCCTTAGCGGACGGATCGTATTTTTCCGATCTCGCACTCTTTGTATCCGACACTTTTATCGGCAGAGAATCGCTCACCGGCATATCCAAAAAGTTCGATTCTCTTATGGGCGTGACCTATACCGTGGACGGTGCAGATTCCTTTGCCATGCTCTCGTCCCAATCTGGTGGTGCAGATCGTTCAGAGGCAGAGGAGGAAGCCGGCAAATCTCTTGAGGACGCATTTGCGCGGCTGGATGCGGAAACAAAAACCACCGCAGAGTCTGTACCGGAATCGGAAACAGAACTACCGGAAACAGATTCGACAGAAACGGAGTCCGAAACGGAAACCGAAACAGAACCTGAAACGGAACCTGAATCCGAATCGAAAACGGATTCCGCCGCAGAGTCGGACGCGCCGGAGACAGCCGTTGAAACAGCGGAAACAGAAGCTCCAGTGGTAACTGTGGTAGAGGAGATTCACCTGAGTCGAACGACCCTGCAGCTCACCATCGGAAGTGGTTCCGTTGTCTATGCCACTGTGAAAACGAATACCGATGAGGGATCGAGTGTGCGCTGGTCCGTATCGGATTCCAAAATCGCTTCCATTGCCAAGAATCCCGGCGGTGGTATCGATGTCAAGGGACTTGCGGAGGGTACCTGTACTGTGACCTGCCGTTCGGATAACGGAGTCCAGAGCCAATGCAAGGTAACGGTATCAGCGGTAACCGGAGTCGGTGCGAACAATGACGATGCGACCGCAGATTTTCTGACAGACGGCATGTTCCTCTACGGTGATGCGGTATATACACCCGCTTATTTTTCGGAAAAGTACGCCGGGTATTATCTCCAGACTGCCGCATACTATAAAACCTTATTCGGCGCGAATACCACGGTCAGTGTCGTCGTATCACCTGTATCCGCCATGGTGATCGACAACGAAAGCGTGAAAGCAAAGATTCCGGATCAGGGCAAAATCATGAGCGATATGGCGGCTCTCGCGGATTCATCGATTAACTTTGTGGATACATACTCCGAAATGTACGCACACCGGAACGAATATCTCTTCTTCAAGAGCGACCATCACTGGACGGCGCGCGGCGCATATTATGCCTATCGCGCATTTGCCGAATCCCGCGGGCTGACGCCGACGGAGCTTGACGATTTCGATTACAAAATCATAAACGACAGCTATCATGGCTCCATGTATTCTTTTACCGGAGACGCACGCGTCAAGAATTTTACGGACACCATTGAGGCGTTTGTCACCCGGAAAAAGGTGACAATGACAATCACCGGGCAGAACGGCGCGACCTATAGCTACAATTCGCCGATTGTAGAATCGAATCACACCTACGTCACCTTCATCGCAGGGGACAATCCGTATACTGTGATCAACGTGCCGGAGAACCCGCAGGACAAAAATGTGCTTGTCTTAAAGGATTCGTTTGGCAACGCGTTTGTGCCGTATCTCTGTGAGCATTTCGGCAATATCATCGTGGTGGACACACGGTATACGACAATGAATGTGTATGAGCAGCTGAAGGATTACGGTCTGACCGATATCGTTTTTGTGAACAACGTACAGGCCGCTAACTCCTATGCATGGTCAAAGAAGTACCTGGCAGCGGTTGGCGTAGAGTGAACGATGGAAAAACAGACAAACCCAGCCACCGAAACCACCGTAAGCGGGTGCGGGATATGCGAATGTTTTGCGTAAAACCGCTCACGCAATTGTGGACAACGCGAAAATTTGCAGATTCAAAAAATGAAGAAAATGTTCATGGCTGACCTCCATCCCGAGAGACGCCTCCCGTTCTTTTTTCCCGATTGATTTGAAATACTTTTGATGTGTTTTTTGTAATTGTGGTTGTCAAGCGTGGAAAAATGTGTTATACTGTGTCCTATAAACAGTATGGTGGGAGGCAGAAGGTATGATCTATATCGGAATCGACATCGGCGGTACAAAATGCGCGGTCACACTTGGAAATGAAAACGGCAAAATCCTGTGGAAACGGGCGTTTGTCACCACAAATGTGAAAGAAACGCTTCAAAATCTATACACGTTGGCAGAAGAAGCTTCCGGTGCGTCGCAGACGGATTACCGCACGTCCCCTGCGGCGATCGGCATCAGTTGCGGCGGTCCGCTCGACTCCAAACGAGGTATTATCCAGTCGCCGCCCAATCTGCCCGGCTGGGACGCTATTCCGATCGTATCCACACTGACCGAACGGCTCGGTATTCCGGCATATCTCCAGAACGACGCGAATGCCTGCGCGATGGCAGAATGGAAATACGGTGCTGGTCGGGGCTGTGAGAACATGATTTTTTGCACATTCGGAACCGGGATGGGCGCAGGACTGATCTTGAACGGCAGACTCTACGCCGGGGTCACGGACAACGCCGGAGAGATCGGACATATGCGCATGACGGAAACAGGTCCGGTTGGTTATGGAAAAGCCGGATCATTCGAGGGATATTGCAGCGGCGGTGGAATTGCACAGTTGGGGAAAACATACGCCATGGAGGCGTTTCAGCGCGGCGAAACGGTTTCCTACTGTGCATCAATGACGGAGATGAACACCATCAGTGCGAAATCCATCGCCATTGCCGCACGGGAAGGGCATACCGACGCAATCGCCGTATACGATCGGTGTGCTGACAAACTCGGCGCAGGATTGGCGATTCTCGCGGACATTCTCAATCCGGAGCGGATCGTCCTCGGCAGCATCTTCATGCGCGACCGCGCGCTTCTTGCCGATCGAATGGACGCTGTACTGCGCCGCGAATGCCTGCCGGGAGTATACAGCGCGCTGCAGGTCGTGCCGGCAGCATTGTCAGAGAACATCGGAGATATTGCCGCAATCACCGTCGCCGCGGAAGGACTGCGTCTCTCGGACGAAGCGAAATAAAGGAGCTGACATATGGAAACAATTACAGAGCTGTTTACACGCTACCCCTCTCTTGCACCATGCAGGGAAGCATTGATTGCCGCCTTGGACTTATGGGAAAAAACGTATCATGGCGGCGGAAAATTTCTGTTCTGCGGAAACGGGGGGAGCGCGGCGGACTGTGAGCATATCGTCGGTGAACTGATGAAGGGTTTCCTCCTGAAGAGGGCGATGACAGACCGGGACAAAGAAACGTTTCTCTCCCTGTACCCGGACGACACATTTGTCGTGAATCATCTGCAGGGCGGAATTCCGGCAATCGCACTGGTATCGCACACCGCTCTTTCCACGGCATGGTGCAACGACGCGCCGCCGGAGCTGTGCTACGCTGAGCAAGTATACGGCTATGGCAAACCGGGCGATCTCTTTATGGGTATCTCCACCTCCGGAAACGCGAAAAACGTCGCCTACGCCGCCAAAGTCGCACACGCACGCGGATTATACACGATCGGACTGACCGGAGCAGGAGAGTCCGCGTTATCCGCCGTATGCGATGTAACAATCCGCGTGCCGGAAACGGAAACGTATAAGGTACAGGAACTGCATCTGCCGGTCTATCATTGGCTCTGTGCCGCACTGGAGGAAGAAGCGTTCGGCACGATCGGCGAAAAATAAACATCATCCCACACAGAGGAGCATCCATATATGAAAATCAACGAAACACAGCTTTCTCAGATACGCACACAGCTGCACCG
>CAVIKO010000002.1:43703-51677 GCA_963643035.1 bacterium | reverse complement strand
CTGCACCGGATTCTCGACTTCGGGACTCCGCTCTATCAAAAAAAACTCGCCGGCCTGGATCCCGATTCCATCACCACACCGGATGCGTTCGCTGCTCTGCCGTTCACGGAAAAAGCGGAGCTGCGCGATGTGTATCCACTGGGTGTACAGGCAGTGCCGGACACGGAAATCGTACGCATCCATTCCTCCTCGGGTACCACGGGTACGCCGATCATCATCCCCTATACGAAGCGGGACGTGGACGACTGGGCGGAAATGTTCGCACGGTGCTATCGTGTCGCCGGGATCACTCCGGCCGACCGAATCCACATTACACCCGGCTACGGATTATGGACGGCAGGTATTGGGTTTCAGCTTGGCTGTGAAAAGCTCGGCGCAATGGCGATCCCGATGGGACCGGGCAATACGGATAAGCAGCTCAAAATGATGGTGGATCTGAAGAGTACCGTACTTTGTGCCACCTCGTCCTACGCGCTGCTCTTGGCGGAGGAAATCGCTCGGCGCGGGATCGGGGATCAGATTCATCTGAAAAAGGGCGTGATCGGCTCCGAACGGTGGGGTGACAAAATGCGCGATCGGATCGCACGTGAGCTTGGCGTGGAACTGTACGATATTTACGGGCTGACGGAAATCTATGGACCCGGGATCGGCATCAACTGCGCAAAGGACGGTCCGATGCACTATTGGGACGACTACATCTACCTTGAGATCATCGATCCGAAAACAGGGGAGGTGCTGCCGGACGGTGAAACGGGTGAAATTGTCATCACTACGCTCCGCAAGGAAGGCGCACCGCTCATCCGATACCGGACGCACGATCTGTCGCGGATCGTTCCGGATAAATGCGCTTGCGGTCTTCCCTTCCCGCGCATCGACCGGATCATTGGCAGAAGCGACGATATGGTAAAGGTTAAAGGCGTGAACATCTATCCCGGTCAGGTGGAGGATGTACTGCGCGAGGTAGACGGCGTGAGCAGCGAATACCAGGTGATGATCGACCACATGAACGGCAGGGACATTATGACGCTGTTCTTTGAGACAAACGAGGGCGTGGATTTGCCACTGATTGAAAAAGCGGTGCGCGATGTGTTCAAGCTGCGCGTCGGACTGCTCATCGAACCCAAGGCGGTCGCACTCGGAGAATTGCCGCGCAGTGAAAAGAAATCCACACGGATTTTCGACAATCGGTATTAACGGCATGTACGTTTTCCATGGAGATTTCCGGCAGACACATCCGAATTTTCAGTAAAATTTCCCTTTGCGTTTTCCGTTCCACCGTGTTATAATGGAGTAATGGGATATTCCCGCATTCATTATCCATCGTGCGGCACAACGACTGCGTAAGTCCAGAGCGGATACAGATTTATCTGTATATCTTTGGGACTTACGCAGTCTTTTTGTTTGTGCGGCACCCATAGAAAGGTATATTTATGGAAGAAAACAAACTGCTCACCGAAAAAACCGGGCGGCTCCTGCTGCAATACAGTCTGCCTTGCGTCATATCACTGCTGGTCGGCGCATTGTACAACATCGTCGATCAGATATTTATTGCCAATGCGTCGTACCTCGGTTCCTATGGCAATGCCGCCAATTCCGTGGTATTTCCACTCACCGTCATTGCTCTCGCCATCGCCACCATGCTGGGGGATGGTTGCTGCGCATTTGTGAGCATTCGGCTCGGCGCGGGTAAGGATGCGGATGCACAACGCGGTGTAGGTACTTCAATCCTCTGGATCCTCTTCGCCAGCGTGGTGTTGACCGTCTGTTATTTGTGTTTTGACGAACCGATTCTGACAGCATTTGGCGCACGTGTAAATGACGAAACGTTTGCGCTGTCGAAAGAATATTTTTTCTGGATTTCCCTTGGCATCCCGTTTTATATGTTTGGGCAGGGACTCAATCCCGTCATCCGTTCCGATGGCAGTCCGCGCTTTGCCATGGCATCCCTTCTTGCCGGTGCACTGACCAACTGTGTATTGGATCCGATTTTCATCTTTCCGCTCCGCATGGGCATGAAGGGAGCCGCAATTGCCACGGTGATCGGACAGATCGTCTCCGCCATCCTCTCACTCTGGTACATCACCCGAATGAAAACCACCCCGCTGACACGCGACGCGTTTACGGTTTTTCACGGTAACATCGGACGTATCGCTTCTCTCGGCATGACGAGCTTTCTTTCACAGGTTTCGATTGTGCTTTCCATGGCGGCGGTACTTAATATGTGCCAAAAATACGGTGCGCTTGATCCCATATTCAGTCAAGAGGCATACGCACAGATTCCAACCGCTGTTGTGGGAATTGTCATGAAGTTTTTTCAAATCGTCATGTCCATCTCCGTCGGACTCTCCGCAGGTGCCATTCCCATCGTCGGGTACAACCTTGGCGCAGAAAGACAGGAACGTGTGTTGCGGTTGATGATGGAGCTGCTTTGCGCGGAATTCGGAATCGGTCTGTGCGCGACACTCCTCTTTGACTGTTTTCCGCGTCCGCTCATCGCCATCTTCGGCGCGAAAAACGAAAGCTCCTATTATACCGATTTTGCGATACTCTGCATCCGTCTTTTCTTATCGACCACAGCTCTGGCTTGTGTGAACAAGGGAACGTTTATCTTTCTCCAATCGCTCGGAAAGGCATGGACGTCTGCAGGATTATCGATGCTCCGGGAAGTCGGCATGGGCGTAGGGCTTGTGCTGCTGTTATCCATCTGGTTCGGACTATACGGTATGCTCTGGTTTATGGCGGTTGCAGATATATTGACTTTTATTCTCAGTGTTGTTGTCATTGTCCGGGTACGTCGGGAACTGCGCGCAAAATAAAAATTGCATAAAACACTTGACGAACGGCATGGGTTGTGGTATCCTATCTACACAGAAATCTTTCATACATATTTCAGGATGCATTGTAGCCATCACAGTTATATGCCACAAGCCTGATGGTATAGTGTATTCGCAGGAGAGTGTATTATGGCAGGTTATGACAAAGCAAGGATAGAGCGACTGCGGGAAAGCGCGGTCTTTCCCAAGATCGACTACACGCCGTTTTATTATCATTTTTACAAGGCATATCTCGCCAATCGTCCGATAGGGGACGGGTGTATGCGATATGCGATGTCGCTCCGGGATGCTTTTGCCGCATGGGGCGTGGAGATCGAGCCAGGTGAGCGAATCGTCGGCAGACCTTCAGAGACTTCCCTGACCGCAGAAGAAGCCGGCGAATGGGAAACACTCCGGCAGTACACGCTTGGATTCCAGCATGTGCAAGTCGGACAGGATTCCCATATGGCAGTGGATTATGACAGACTGCTCACCTTGGGAACCTCCGGTGTGCGCGCATACATTGAGGAGAAAATCAACACCCTGCCCGATCCGACTGTCGATCCGGAGAGCGTCCGCAAAGCTGCCTATTACCGTGCGTGCCAGATGTGTCTATCGGCTGTGGAACAGTTCAGCGACCGCTACGCAAACGAAGCGGAGCAGCGTGCCGCGGACTGTGGGGATCCCGTACAGGCGGCGGAATATCGGGAAATCGCAGTGCTCTGCCGTCGTGTACCGAAAAATCCGGCGTCCACCTTTCACGAAGCAATCCAGTCGGTATCGTTTCTCACACTGTGTCTCAGCGTGAACCCGCTGACGATGACTATGCTCCAATTTCAGCTTGGCAGACCGGATCGCTATCTGCTGCCGTATTACGAAGCGGACATTGCTGCCGGGCGAATCACGGAAGAGGAAGCGCAAACCCTCCTCGACTGTCTGGCAATTCAGATCAACCACCGCGTACCGCATGGACTGTCCAGCGGCTACATGGTTGGCGGCAGAGACAAAAATGGATGGATCACCTCCAATCCTCTGACACGCATGGCGATGCTTGCCGTAGAACAGGTACGTCTTGTGTATCCCTCGGTCGGACTGTGCTGCAGTACAGATACGCCGGAAGAGGACATACAAGCTGCCTGCTCCATTCTCGCAAAGGGGCATTCGCATCCTGCGCTGTTCGGCGACGATGTGATACAGCAGGGACTGCGGACATACGGACTTTCCAAAGAGGAAGCGGCGGACTACATTCACTCTACCTGTGTGGAGATCACCCCGATCGCCGCCTCCAATGTGTGGGTCGCCAGCCCATATCTGAATCTGCCGGGAGAGCTATGCGCCGTCCTCGACCAGGAATATCCCGATATGGAATCCTTGTGGGAACGTTATGCCGCGCGCCTTGCCCGCCGGATCACAGCAAACTGCCAGGAACAGGTGCTGTATCGGTATGAACGGCGGAAATACTGTCTCTCTCCGCTACTCTCCTGTTTTGTCCACGATTGTCTGGAAAACGGCATAGATATTGAGGAAGGCGGCGCACGGTACAACTGGATCATGCCGTCTTTTGTCGGACTATCCAACGCCGCGGATGGATTGTTCGCTCTGGATACGTTGGTGTTCCGGGAAAAAAACGTAAGCATTGCCGCACTTCGCACCGCGCTCGACAACAATTTCATCGGACACGAGACGCTTCTTGCGAAAATCAACGCGCTCCCGAAATACGGCAACGATACGGTGCTTTCTCACGATGCATTCACCACACCTGAGGGCTATGTCGCCCGCATTGCCGCACGGCTGTCGGAAATCTGCGCGGATCAACGGGTGCCGTATGCGGGCGGACGGCTGATCCCCAGTCTCTTCTGCTGGATTATGCACGATGAATTCGGCAAGCATACCGGAGCAACGCCCGATGGCAGACGCGCCGGATTTCCGCTTGGCGATGGCTCCGGTCCGGCGCAGGGACGTGAAATGGATGGTCCAACCACCTCTCTGCTCGCCTCCACCACCTGGGAACACACCCCGTTTATCGGTGGGATCGCAGTCAACATGAAGTTTTCCCACTCCACACTCGGCGACAATGCGGCGGAACTGCTTGCCTCTCTTGCGAAAACGTATCTTGCACGCGGCGGCTTTGAATGGCAGGTCAACGTGGTGGACAACGCAGTTTTGCAGGATGCAGTACTTCATCCGGAAAACTATCCCGATCTTGTGGTGCGTATTGGCGGCTACAGCGACTATTTCACGCGCCTCTCTCCCACGATGCAGCAGGAGGTAATCGCACGCACCGCCCATTCCCTTTGACAGGACACTTTTCAGAGGTTTTCATAAGATTTCATCAAAAAACGAGGGAATTTTTGTCTCTCGTTTTTTCATTGCAATCTTGCCTTTTTCCGCAGGATGCGATATAATATTGTGGATTTGTTTTTTTATAGGAATACGATATTGGACAGGCAAGAGAGGCAGGAATTTTTATGAAGCTCGGGTTTGATAACGACAAGTATAATCGATTGCAAACGGAAAAAATACTCGACCGGATTTCCCATTTCGGCGGCAAACTGTATCTGGAATTCGGCGGAAAGCTCTTCGACGACTACCATGCGTCCAGAGTACTGCCCGGATTCCGTCCCGACAGCAAGATCAACATGCTCATGCAGCTCAAAGAACAGGCGGAAATTGTGATTGTTGTGTCCGCCGCTGCCATCGAACAAAACAAAATGCGCGCCGATCTTGGGATCACCTACGATATGGACGCGCTCCGGCTCATGGACGCTTTTCGGGAAAGAGGATTGTACGTCGGCAGCATCGTCATCACACAATACGCCGGGCAGCCCTCCGCAGACGCATTCATCAAGCGGCTCGGTGAGTTGGGCATCCGCGTGTTCAAGCACTATCCGATTCCCGGATATCCGACCAACATCCGCACGATCCTTTCCGCAGACGGATACGGCAAGAACGAATATATCGAGACGGAACGCTCCCTCATCGTCGTCACAGCACCCGGACCCGGCAGCGGGAAAATGGCAACCTGTCTGTCTCAGCTGTATCACGACAATCTGCGCGGGCTGAAATCCGGTTACGCAAAATTCGAGACGTTCCCGATCTGGAATCTCTCGATTTCCCATCCGGTCAACATCGCCTATGAAGCCGCAACCGTGGATCTTGGCGACGTGAATATGATCGACCCATTCCATCTGGAGGCATATGGCGAAACGACTGTCAACTACAACCGCGATATCGAAATCTTCCCGGTACTCCGACAGCTTTTTGAGGGAATCTACGGCAGATGTCCCTACAAATCCCCCACCGATATGGGTGTAAATATGGCAGGCTACTGCATTTACGACGACGAAGTGGTATCCGAAGCAGCCGGTATGGAGATTATCCGCCGGTACTACGACTGTCTTGTGAAGAAAACCAAGGGTACAGTCGGCGTAGATACGATCTACAAAGCAGAGCTTTTGATGAACCGGGCGGGATTGACGGTGAACGATCGCAAAACGGTACCTGCCGCTCTCAATAAAGCTGCCGCAACAGACGGTCCCTGTGCCGCGATTGAACTGGAGGACGGCACAATTGTCACCGGGAAAACATCCGATCTTCTGGGTGCGTCCGCAGCGGTACTTCTGAATGCGCTGAAGGTCTACGCCGGAATTCCGGACGAAACCCATCTGATTGCACCCTCCATCATCGAACCGATCTGCCGTCTGAAAACGGAACATCTCGGCTGCCACAATCCGCGGCTCCACGCGGACGAAATCTTAATCGCCCTGTCCATTTGCGCCGCCAACAATGAAAATGCCCGCCGCGCTCTCGAATGTCTGCCGCGACTCACAAACTGCGAAGCCCATTCCACCGTGATCGTATCGCATGTGGATACCGAAACCTTCCGCAAACTCGGACTCCGATTGACCTGCGAACCGATTTACGGTACAAAAAAGCTGTTCCATCAATAAACAACAGACGCAATTCTCCTTTTCACACAGAACCTCATAAAAATATGCCGCACAGCACTTTCCTTTTTGGTACGAACATGATATAATACTGTATATCATATTTGCTATCTGGTGCTGTGCGGCTTTTTTGCCATGTCTGTTCATCGGATTGCCGGAAAGGAGCGCGGTATTCTCCATCGATACCGCCACATATTGTATGCCGTTCTGGTTATCGCTTGTTTTTCTGGGGATCTCTGTCTGCGTCCTCCTCCTGTCCGCCATTTTGATTCGGCACAAGGTATGTAAAATCCTCCTTATTCTGCTTTGCAGCGCGTTGACGCTCTTCTTCGCCGGATACACCGCTCTGACCATTCTGTTTGTCCACAATGCCGCGAATCGTGCGCCGGATAATGATACCGTAACTGTAGATCCGATGATCCTTGCCGAGGCACATGAACGAACGGATACCCTCATTGCGCTTGCCAAAGAGGAAATCGCACAGCTGCCCATGGAGACAGCTATGGAAAAGAGCGTGAATTCGAATCCGTATGCGTCATACTCCTATGAATCGGCTCTTGCATACAGCACATTGACGGACGCGCAGAAAAAGCTGTATGACGAAATTGTACCGAAAATCGCGGCAATCGAAGATTTCATTTATCGCGCGGATGTATACGGCTACGACACGCTCGACAATCTGCTTATTGCAGCCGCAGCTGTCAATGAGGACTATCCCCAATACGAAATATACTTCACCGTGATCGATGTGATGTCCCCGGACGGCACCACGACGGAAGCTCTGCGCTCATATTATTTTATGCCCGCAAACAGTGACGTGGAGATGACCTCCGACATGGACAAGGACGCACTGCGCCATGAGATTTCCGTATTTGAAGCGACATGCCGTCTGGTTATAGACGCGATTCCGGAGAATGCGACAACGTATGACAAATATCGCTTCCTCGCCGCCTATATTTCCCTTGTCACCATGTACGACTACGAGAGCGAGGGCGGCAATCAGGTAGCGAACGCATATGGCTCCCTTCTCGGCGGTCATTCCATCTGTCAAGGCTACTCGGTCGGATACACGTATCTCTGTCGGCTGGCAGATCTGTGGTGCGGCGTGGTGTCCGGCGATTCCCATGACGTATCACACGCATGGAATCTTGTAAAGCTCGCTTCCGGCACATATCATATAGACATCACCTGGTCGGACGACAGCGGCTATTATC
>CAVIKO010000002.1:0-43693 GCA_963643035.1 bacterium | reverse complement strand
ACCGGGATGGTACAATTATTTTATGCTGACGCAGGAAGAAATCCTCCTCGATCACACCATCACGGACGACACCATCGCAAGCGGGAGCACATATCCGAAGCCGTTTGCCGTTTACGGTTGATTTCCATCCGCATCCGGTAAAGATAGAGAAGGAAATTCTGCAGCGGACGCTTCTGAGGGTTTCGATGTAAACTCCTCAAAGTCGGCGAATTCCTCCGCATCGCTGAGAATCTTATGCAGAATCTCGCCGAAGTGCTCCACCTGCTCATTTGTAAAGTGCTTTTCGTTTTCCCGGATAAAGGCACGGAAGCTGTCCTCATACAGGTGGATATAGCGATAGTATTTTTCCGTGAGCGTGAGCCGCCATTCCCGCCTGTCGTCCTCGGATGGACTTTTCTCCACATATCCCTTCTGCTCCAGCGAGTGGATCTTGTAAGTCGCATTGGAGCGGGAGATGCCGAGAAAATCCGCAAACTCGCTGATCGTCGGTCTATGAAGGGCGTGGATTACCTCCACAGCAAAGACCTCCATCGCAGTCAAGCTGCCCTCTCGTTCACGAACAACGGCGAAAATACGTTTATAAAAATGCAAACGCACGAGATTGGTGATTTGCAAAAGTTCTTCTTCCAGCATGGGTACTACTCCGTTCGATTGTACAGTATCTTACACATTGTACCATGCAAAAAGGTGAAAGTCAACCGCCCCGTCGTTTTTTCACGATTGTCCCCCATGTTTTTCACAAGGATTTTTCCATTTTCCTCTTGCACTCTCCGTTGATTTGTTGTATACTGAAAGTTGAAATCCACTGAGAGAGCAGGAAAATTTATGTACGACAGCATTTTATTCGATTTGGATGGCACACTCTGGGATGCGACTCACGTCACCGCACATATTTGGGAAACGGTCTTAGCGCGCCATCCGGAAATACACCGCACGGTCACAGAAGCGGATGTGCAGGCATATATGGGACGAACCAACGAGGAGCTTGCCCCCCTACTTTTCCCCGATCTGCCATATGAAAAAGCGTTTGGACTGATAATGGAATCGTGCGCTGTGGAAAATGAGCTTCTTCTCGCACACGGCGGTAGATTGTACCCGGAGATTCCCAAGGTACTTACCGCGCTCTCTCAGTGCTATCCGCTCTTTATCGTATCCAATTGCCAGTCAGGCTACATCGAGGCTTTTCTCACATATCACCGACTCGGAAAATATTTCCGGGATTACATCAGCTCTGGCGACACCGGAAAAAGGAAAGCGGACAACATTCGTCTGCTTCGGGACAAGTACGATTTGCAATCCTCCCTCTATGTCGGTGACACCGCATTTGATGAGGAGGCCGCCCGTGCATCCGGCTGCGATTTCTGCTATGTGACCTGGGGGTTCGGCACCGTCACCGCTCCCGATTCTGTCTGCCGCACCCCCATAGATCTATGTTCTCTGCTGATGAAGGAGAAAAATTCCCTATGACTTTTCAGAATTTACATACCCACACAATCTTCTCCGATGGGAAGAATACGCCCGCTGAGATGATCGAAGCCGCTATCAAGAAGGGGTTTGACGTGCTCGGCTTCTCGGATCACAGCCCAATGCCTTTCCCCTGTTCATGGAACGTGCCTCTTGCGCGCATTCCGGAATACCGCGAAACAATCCGTTCCCTCACCGCGATGTATCAGGACAAAATCGAGATCGCGCTCGGATTGGAGGTCGACCGGTTCACGCTGCCGCTTGCGGACAAGTACGATTACACCATCGGCAGCACACATTATCTCTGCAAGGACGGCGTGTATCTGGAAATCGACCACAGCCGGGAACGGCAGGAAACTGCATTGCGGGAGCATTTCTCCGGCGATCCCCTTGCCTACGCCCGCCACTATTGGGAGACGGTTACCGACTGCATCCGGATCCACCGCCCGACCATTGTGGGGCATCTCGATGTGATCACGAAATTTTCCCTTATGCCGGAGGACGATCCACAATACCGTTCGCTTGCCATGGAGGCTGCTGATGCGCTGCTGCCCTTATGCGATCTCTTTGAGGTAAACACCGGAGCCATCTCCCGCGGCTACCGCACCGTTCCCTATCCGGCGGATTGGCTGGTTCACCATCTCGCCTCCCGCGGCGCACGGTTCACACTCTCCTCCGACTGTCACAACGCACCATATCTCGACTGCCACTACCGGGAATCGCTCGAAATGCTCCGTGCAAACGGCGTACTCACGCTCTGGCAGTATCATGGCGGCAGCTTTTCGGAATACGCGATTACGGAGTGGGAATGATGTACTGCTGATTGGTGGCGCGATCCGTCCCACTCTTGAGAATTTCCTTGACAGGAAATTCTCCAAAATAACGCTTTTTAGCATCGAGTGGGAATGATGTGCTGCTGATTGGTGGCGCGATCCGTCCCACTCTTGAGAATTTCCTTGACAGGAAATTCTCCAAAATAACGCTTTTTAGCATCGAGTGGGAATGATGTGCTGCTGATTGGTGGCGCGATCCGTCCCACTCTTGAGAATTTCCTTGACAGGAAATTCTCCAAAATAACGCTTTTTAGCATCGAGTGGGAATGATGTGCTGCTGATTGGTGGCGCGATCCGTCCCACTCTTGAGAATTTCCTTGACAGGAAATTCTCCAAAATAACGCTTTTTAGCATCGAGTGGGAATGATGTGCTGCTGATTGGTGGCGCGATCCGTCCCACTCTTGAGAATTTCCTTGACAGGAAATTCTCCAAAATAACGCTTTTTAGCATCGAGTGGGAATGATGTGCTGCTGATTGGTGGCGCGATCCGTCCCACTCAGTTTAGACTTAACAGTTGATTTTGATGAGGTACAACAACAATGCAGCATACATTAACAATGCGGTATCCGGCGGCGTGGCATGGCGATATGTGGCGGGAAGGCGCACCGTTTGGCAGCGGAACCGTCGGCGGACTGGTTTACGGCAGTCTCTGGAAAGAATATATCTGTATAAACCACGCAAAGCTCTGGCGCGGCGGAAAAAACTCCCCGCTGCCGGATATACATGACAAGCTCCCTCTCGTGCGGCAGTATCTTGATGACCACAATCCGCGCGAGGCGGATCAGGTGCTGACCACGGCACTGCGCGAGGCGGGTTATGACGGTGACAACACATCTCCCACGCCGGTGTGCGATATCCGTCTCTCCAGACGTGCGAACAACTCCTACCGCCAATACCGCCGTGAAATCCACATGGACACGGGTGTGGTATCCGTATCGTGGACAGAGGGCGGGACGTCCTATCGCCGCGAGGTTTTCGCGTCCCGGAAGAGCCATCTTGTCTATCTTCACTATACGGCACAGAACGGCACGATCGATACCAAGCTCTGGCTCGATCTGCACGATCCGGAAACTCTGGGCAAAACGGAAATTCCGGAAAGGGAATCGGCGGCAAGCGGTGCATATCTCACCTATGCCGCACGTAACGATTCAGCGTATCTGCCCGGAGATTACGGCGCGGTTGCGAAAATCACCACGGACGGCACGTACAGCTGTGAAAACGGAAGGCTTTCCGTGACAGGTGCCACCGAGATCACCCTTGTTCTCCGCGTGTTTATATCCGTCCCACGCGAAAAAGGATACAGGGAATCGATAGCGATTTTGGATGCGGCACCGTCCTACGAGACCGCTCTGTCTGCCCATATCGCGCTGCACAAACCGCTTTTCTCAGGCGTGGATTTTTCCATTTCTGATCCGGATACGCACCGCACAAACGATGTATTGCTGGCAGATGCGCAGGACAACGGTGCGTCCACGGAGCTTATTGAAAAGCTGTATGCATATGGACGGTACCTCTTTCTTTCCTCCACAGGCGGAACGGATATGGATACCCTGCCCTGTCACCTCATCGGACTGTTCAACGGGACGTACCGGTGCTTCTGGGCGTTCTATATGTACAACGTTAATTTTGAAATGATCTACTGGAACGCGCTGACAGGCGGTATGTTCGATTTCCTGCGGCTGGCACTCGACTACACGGAATCCATGATGGACGATTTCCGAGAGAACGCCAAGAAGCTCTTTGGCTGCCGCGGGATCTGGATCAATTCCGTGAACACACCGGAATCCGGGCTATGCAAGTGTCTCGCCAACCACATCGTGAACTGGACAGGCGGCGCGGCATGGTTCGGACAGCATTTCTGGGACTATTACCGCTTCACCGGGGACGAGGCGTATCTCCGCGAACACGTGATGCCGTATCTCTACGAGGTCGCGCTGTTTTATGAGGATTTCGCCGTGGAGAACGCAGATGGATTCTACGACCTCTATCCCTCCACCTCACCTGAAAACACCCCCAAAAACGTCTGGGATGAGAACGGATACAATATTGAGACGGTCAAAAACGCGTCGATGGAGTACGCGTTGCTTCGGGAGGTTCTGACCCATCTTCTTGCGGGAGCACGTCTGACCGGATTGTACGCAGACAAGGTACCGCTGTGGGAGAGGATGCGTCAAAAGTGCCGCCCGTACCGGATCAACGACGATGGCGCGATTGCGGAATGGCTCGATCCCTACTACCTCGACTATTACGCGCACCGGCACCACAGTCATCTCTATCCCGTATTTCCGGGCAGCGAGATTTCCGTGGACGACCCGCTTTATCCAGCGTTTTGTCGGGCGGAGGATTTGCGCATCTCCGGCGGTCATGATGGCACCATCGGCGGCGCGGAGCAGCATTCGAGTTGGGGCATGGCGAATATGGCGGGAGAAGCAGCGCGGTTGCGGCGCGGCAATACGGCGTTGTGGTGCTTGTCTGAGATTTCCCGCGCTTGTCTAATGGGCAATTTCTTCACCACACACAACGACTGGCGACGAATGGGTTCCGTCTGCTGTGAGGACAACCGTACCGCGCCGTACCAAATCGATGGCAATATCGGCATTCCTGCAGCGGTGAACGAGATGCTCTTTCAGTCCCACATGGCGTATCTAACCGTTCTGCCCGCACTGCCGGACGATTGGAAACGCGGCTACATCCACGGTGTGCGCGGCAGAGACACCGTCTCCTGCGCTATCGACTGGACCGAGGAGGGCGGCGTCGTGCGGCTCACAGCAGATAAACCAATCGAAAAAGAAGTGCGTATCGGCTCCGGCTATCGGTTTGTGAACGGCAGCGACAGAACAGCAGTCACGCTTTCGTCAAACGAGATCGTTCTTCCATTTTTCAAAGCATGAATCTCACGAGGATAACTAATACAGTATGAGAACCTTTTCCATCATCACGCTCGGCTGCCGGGTCAACCAGTGTGAATCCGACGAAATTGCGCAGGAGCTGACGGAGCGCGGCTGGCAAAACGCGCCGATTGGCGAAATTCCGACGGTCGTGATCGTCAACACGTGTACCGTCACCGGCGAAAGCGACCGCAAATCCCGGCAGATGATCCGGCGCGCGGCATCTCAAGGTTCGCATGTGGTCGTCACCGGCTGCTTTGCCCAGATTTCCGGAGAAGAGGCGGCGAAAATTCCCGGCGTGGTCTACGTATGCGGCAACGATCGAAAAGCAAAAATTCCTGCGGTGCTATCCCACATCGACACGTTCTCCGATACGGATTTTGCTGCCGCCGCAGTCGATGCGGACGATATGACGAGCGCGGCGATGGAGTCTGTGGTACTGCGCGTTCCAAAGAGGGTTCGGTCGTACATAAAAATCGAGGATGGCTGCGAGAATCGGTGCGCGTACTGCATCATTCCCAAGGCGCGAGGCAGGGTGCGTTCTAAACCTGCCTGTGAGGTACTCCGCGAAGCCACTCATCTTGCTGGATACTGTAGAGAGCTGATCCTCACCGGGATCGAAACGGCATCCTACGGCATGGATCTGCGGGAAAAGGGGCAAAAGCTCCCTTATGGTATGGCGCTGGCTGCACTGCTCAGAGAGGTGGACAAAATCCCCGGCGTGGAGCGAATCGGGATGGGATCGCTGGAGCCAACGGTGATGTCGGATGCGTTTGTCGCCACGCTGACCGAGGTCGATCACATACTCCGCCACTTCCACCTGTCGATACAGAGCGGCTCCACAACAGTACTCCGCCGGATGCGCAGACGATACACAGCGGAAATGGCGTTGGCGGCAATGGAAAGAGTGCGATCCGCCATGCCGGACGCGACATTCGGCGCGGATGTCATCGTCGGATTTCCCGGCGAGACGGAGGCGGAATTTGCGGAAACGACATCGTTCTGTCGGCACGCCCGTTTTCTGCACCTGCACATCTTTCCGTATTCGATCCGCGAGGGAACGGAGGCGGCGGAAATGACAGATCAGGTGCCGGAGGCGGTGAAGAAGGCACGAGTGCGCGCACTGGAGGCGGTGGACAACGAAATTCATGCAGCAATGCTTGCAGAATATGTCGCCGCGCACCGAACGGAGCCGGTATATGTCCTTGTTGAGAAGGTTGAAGAAGGCATCGCAAACGGACATACGGAACATTTCGTGGAAGTCGATATTCCCACAGATCGCGCCGATGCAGTCGGAAAGCTTCTTCCGGTATTGCTCACGGACACGGACGGTGTGATTTGCCGCGGCGTATTTGCGCAGTCGTAAAGCTATCCTCTATAAAGGAAGATCTGCATTCAAGTCGTTTTTAAGCGGTTTTCAAAAAAAGATTCCCTGCGTATCCAGTGAAACGCGCACGCGGATACGCAGGGAGCGTAGTGTATTATAGAAAATCCGTTACCGTACTTCCCACTCGATTCCATCCGGCACGGTAATCTGTGGTTCCTCGCCCGCCCTCTGGCACACGCGGATCTGTCCATACGGTGTCGGGAACGAAACGTCGGCAGATTTCAGTCCCCACAGACAAGGCGAAAGGGTGATTTTTTTGTAACCCGGCTCCACGATATGCAATCCCGTCAGACAAAGCGGCAGATGATAGGCAGGCGTACCTCCCCATGCGTGGCTGTAATCAAAGCTGTACGCAGGCGGCGCGAACCATCCCTCCTGGAGTCCCTTGTCGCACGTTTCCACAAGCGGCTTCCACAGAGAAAGGATCTGCATCCCGTAATCGCCAAACAGCCCGTTCTCCCATACCGCTTCCAAAATAAAGTACATATAGTACGGCTGCACCTGCTGCAGTTCGGACGCCGGATCCACCGTGCGGCGGAGAATCCGTTCGCGATCTTCGTCGGGGCATAATCCGTACATGGCGGCAAGAACGTTCGCATGACGGGTGAAATGACGAAGCGGTACATTTTTCGGACGCCACGGCTCGTTGCCCGCATCCTCCTCCGGCAGCCCGTCGACGTACAGTCCCGCGTCTGCGTCATAGAAGGCGCGATGGAACGCGGGCTTGAACGACGCCATACGGGATGCCCACGATGCGCGTTTTGCCGTCCACCACGCGCCGTCCGGCTCATGCTCCATGACCTTGCACAATGCACACGCGTCGGTCAACGCCTTATAGTAAAATGCACACAGCACCGTCTGCCCAAGCGATTTCGGCGGATGGTGCATATTGTATCCTTCCATCTCCAGCCAATCGATGAACATGTAGTCCGGCGCGTTGTCGAGAATCCCGTTTTTGCCGATGTAGCCATGAAACCGGGTGAGAAGCGTGTCGAGTGCATCCTTACAGTACCGAATGAGATCACGGTCCCCGGTGAAGGTGTAGACCTTGCGGATCCACTGTACCCACATCAGGCTGTAGGAGGTGTGAAACATTCTCCCATCGTTTTCCATGAGCCAATCGGCGGTGCGGCGGATGTCCTGAGCGGCAAGGCGCATATCGCCGAAAGTGAAAAGGGTCATATTCGTTTCCACAAGGTAATCCCCGGTGCAGGCGAGCAGTTCCTGATGACTCGGACTGTCGAGATGCAGGGACTGACGACAAATCGAAAGCGTCCATTTACACACGTCATACACCTTGTCGAGCGCGGGATCGGAGGTATGGAGTGTCCCTTCCACCGTCACCGGATAACGGCTGTCTATGAGGTAGGGCAGAATCCGCACATTCTCTCCTGCTGCGACAACCTTCACGGAAAGATAGCCGACGGAATACATCACCAGTCCCCGGTATTCCCCACCGTTTTTTCCAAACGTGACCGTTTCTCTGTCCCGAATCCCGCCGCGTTCCGAACAGCCAAGCTCCACGGTGCAGGCTCCGGTGGCGTGCAGCGCGAGATAAGCGCAATGGATCCGCGGATAGTCGATCTCATACGATTCTCCGGCATATACAGGGCGCGGTTCCGTCCAATAATCGCCGTAGACAGGGGTATAGGCGAGGTTGGGAATCTCAGAAATCGGCAGGCGTGCAGACACCTCGGTCAGAACGGCATGACTCCATTCGTCCGGCGTGACAGTCGCGTCGTAAGCACCGGGTGCCGTATGGCTGCGATCCACACGGGAAAGCCACGTTTCATCCGTACCGAAGGACTCCCGTGTACCATTTTCATATTCGATGGTACCGGACAAGAGGAAATCGCCCTTACCGGGGGTAAATTCCGTCAGCCGCTCCGATTTCAGCCGCACCTTAGCGTAAAACACAAGCGATGACGCATCGGTGTCGGTATGGTACGTATAGCGATCGACATATTGCCACGACAGCGGTTTGGAAGCGAGAAAATCACCGCCGGCGGACGCGGGTCCAAGTCCGACAAACCGGTTATTGCACCAGAGAAAATACTGCGCGGCTCCGGTCACATCAAGCGTGATGGAACGAACCTTGCCGGAGAGGGATACGGTATGGGTAAACGCTGCAACGCAGTAGTTACCACCATCGCTGTTGTCGAACGATGTCTCCTGCATTTCGGGATAGACTGCCGGATCAAGCCAGATAAAACGACCGATGCCGGAATAGAATTCTTGTGTCATGGGAATACTCCTTACAATGGATTTACTACTATAGTATAGCACAAATTCGCGGTGGATACAAGGGATACGGAAATAATGATGATAAGCCGATATATATCAATTTGTTTCTTGACAGACAGCATATTTCCTGCTATACTGTTCATAGAATGCCGGAGCAATCGAATTTTTGTATCAAACGTCTTGGATTTCCGGGCTTTTGACGCGAAAACAACCTTAACATCAGCAGTTTTCCGGCAAAGGAGGGAATTCGCGTGAGAAAGTCCATTTTACCGATCGTTTTATGCATACTGTTTGGAGGAATATTTATGCTTGCATCCTGTCAGAAAACACCCGATGGTACCGAAAATAAAGCCATCCATACGACGGAAACGGAAAATGCGGTATTGGAAAACGTTCTGTCCGTATCGGGCGCGGCATACACGGATTATGTTCCCGACTCCGTGGAGGCGTGGCTCGACGAAAACCGAGAAAACATGAAAAACGGCGCGAACACCCGTCCAGGCATCATCGTTTCGCCGTACTTCACCCTCTCTGTAAACGGTACGGAGATTCCCGTATTCACCGAAAAAACGACCCGTTCGCCTCACTCATTCGCCTATATCGACGTTGCGAATCTTCCGGAGGACGGTAGCTTTTCGCTCGATGTTGTCCTGACAACCCATACCGTACGGGAAAATCCCGTTGTGCTGCCGGAGAGCGCGGGTGTGACAGCCACCGTTGACGGCAAGAACGTACACGCCGTCATCGATGCGTTCGGTACCTACACATTCACTTTTGATCGCAAAAATGGCATGGGCGGCTCGTCCTTCCCGCTGACGCTGATGATAAAACCCGCGGAAGAGACACCGTCTGGTGACGATCGCGTGACATTTACTCCCGGTACATATACCGGTGCGGAGCTTGTTCTCGACTGTCCGAACACCGTATACTATTTTGAAAAAGGCGTATACGATATCGAATGCATCTCCATAGAAGCGGACGATGTGACGCTCTGGTTTGAACCGGGGACGCTGCTGCGCGCACGTTTTCTGACGTACAACGAGGACGGCTCTCCCAAGTACAGCAGTGTTTTCTCCTCGTGGGGACACAAGAATGTCCGCATTCTCGGCCGACCGGCACTGGATATTGCCATGCGGGAAAGAGCAGGCGTTATCTTCTCGTTCACGCGGATGGAAAATATGGAATTTGCGGGCTTCAATGTTTGCAATTCCAACAGCTGGACATGCTGCTTCACAAATTGTAAAGATCTCATCGTGCGCGATCTGATTCTGATCGGGTATCGCACCTACTCTGACGGCGTGATGCTTTCCGACTGCGAAAACGTCACGGTATCCGGCTGCTTTGTCCGCACCGGGGACGACGCGCTGGAGGTCAAATCCACCTCGGACGGTACGCTACGCACAAAGAACGTCCTCTTCGAAAACAACGCCGTCTGGACGGATAAAGGCATCGCGTATGGCTGCGTTTTCGAGTCCAATTTCGACCAGAGTGCAGTCACCTGGCGGAACAATTCCGTCGGCTTCGCACTGGCAGACTGGTCGCAGCACCTCGGCTGCGCGACCGTTTCGATAAACGGAACCGATCCTGCGGTCACGGATTCCGATATGACCTTTGAAAATCTCGAAATCTATGTTACGCACTGTCCTCTCATCACCATCTGTATGGAAAACGGCGGCACAGTTCGGGATATCCGTTTCCGGAACATCCACGCAAAGGAAGCAAAGTTGAATAGTAGTGTCTCACAGAGCTATATTGATCTCATCATCAAAAACGCTGACGGAGGCCCGCTCTCCGATTTCACACTGGGAGATTTGTGGTTTGCGGACATATCCTGGAACGATCAGACGCTGACCCCGGATAACGCGGCGGAGGAAATCCGCTTCAGCGTACCGGCAGACTACCCCGTGGAGCGCAGTATCCTGCATGTAGAATAAAAATACAGAAATGAAAAGAGAGCGTACCCCGGGGGACCGGTAGGTACGCTCTCTTTTTTGTGGATTATTCGATACCGCTGTCTTCTTTATAGGTTTCAAAGAGCTTTTCGAGTTTTTTCTGATAGTTCTTCTGTTTCTTTTCGTAGGCGGAGGCGATATTTTCGTTCTTTGCTGCAACCTGTTCGAAGAAATACATGACGATATGGTCGGTCGCGGATTCGTTTACAAACGTGAAATCGAAATACTCGGTGTCCACGATAATGTCGAGCATCTGTCGGGTCGTTTCATCCCGGCTGAATTTCACCTTCATGTTGACCTCATAGTACGCGTCCTTGACCGTATTGTAGGATTCCGCGTTCAACGCCTCCAGAATCACCGCGCTCATTTCCGGATCGGACGCGGAAGTCGGGATCGCCATATAGTAGGTACCGAAGTTATAGGTGACGTAATCCTTCTGGTTCTCATCATATTTCGGATACGGAACAATGCCGAAATCCAGTTCCGCATCACGCAGGTATGCCGCTACGCCCATGCCCTGGTTATAGAACAGAAGCCGACCGGAACGGAACGCATTCTGCGAATCCTCCCCGTTATAGCTGATGTAATCCGTATCGTTGATGATTTTATACACCTTGTCGTAAAGATTTATAAAATCATCTCCCCAGAACGCGTACTCGTAGCCGCCGTCCGCCGTTTTGGTCGCCGTTTTCCAGCCGCTGGACGCAAATAGCGCGCGTCCAGACTGCAGATCATAGAACGCGCCGTACCGGTCGTTCGCCAGATCCATCACACCGTCGCCGTTGACATCTCCCGAGAACTGGGATGCCATCCCAAGCATGGTGTCCATCGTCCACGTACCATCCTCCACAAGATCATACGGCGAGGTCATGTCGAGGGATTCTACGGCTTCTTTATTGAAGAAGGTGCAGATCGCATTGGAGTACAGATCCATGCACATCGCGCCGACCGCAGAATACATCAGCCCGTAAATCTCGGAGGAATCGTTCCATCCAGCGCACCACCACGGCTGCGAGAAATCCATAATGGAGGAGTAGTCGCGCATATTGAGGAAGTAGCCGCCCGTTTCGCAGCCCCACCAGTAGTCCGGCAGCACCACGTCATAGGCACCGTCGTTCGCCATGGTAGATGCGGCGATTTGCTTGTTCCAGGTTCCGGAGTCGTCCGGTAGATTCTGTGTTGTGAACACGATATTGAACCGCTCGGCAATCTTGGCATTCCGTGCGTACACCGCGTCGTTGAACACCTCGCCCGTCTCTTCCTCGGCTATGATGTCCGTAATCTTTGACTCACGTACGAGCATATTGAAGTTTCTGCCGCCGAAATCATATTCGCCGAGCGCGTCCAGATGATCGGGCTTTGTCTCCTCCGCTTCCGTTTCCGTCTGGGATTCCGCACCGCCGTCCGCATCCGCGCCATTCTGGACAGCGTCACCTTCTGTCTTGTCGCCGCATCCGGTCATGCCAGACAGCAGTATCATACCGCACAGCAGCATCGCCAAAATCCGTTTTTGATTTTTCATTCTATATCCCCTTTCTTTTTTGTGTTATTTTCCTTTTAGCACTATCACAGTCATTATACCATGTATTTTTAGAAAAGTCAATACAGCCCCCACAGGCTTAACATCTTATACCACAAAGAAAAAGACACATAACGTATCGCCATGTGCCTTTTTCTCCACTACGCACGCACTGCATACAAAAATGCACTTCTATATTCCCTTTTTCCGTCCGCGCCACAGAACAATCGTTCCTGCCTCGCGCGTTTTTGGCAGATCGATGAGCCGCTGATTGGACGAACCGCGAAACAGTAATGTGATGTCGTGCAGAGCCTCTACATACGGGCCATCCACAAGCACATCGATATACGAAAGCAGCTCCTCTGTGATCTCGCACCGCGCCCTGCCGTTTTCCGCGAGCAGATCCGGCTCCAGGACATAGCCCGTGTAACACCAGATCGATTTCTCCGGCAGCTCATCCCGCATTCGGCGGACAAACCCGACAAGCGCACGCTGGTTGACGATCTCCATCGGCTCACCACCAAGCAGTGTCAGACCGCCGATATAGCTTTTCGACAGAGCGGAAAGGAGTGTGTCCTCCGTCTCCTGGGTGAACGGCTGTCCTGCGGCAAAATCCCAAGCGATCTCATTGAAGCAGCCGGGACAGTGATGCGTACAGCCAGAGACAAACAGAGATACGCGAACCCCCGGTCCGTCCGCAATGTCACACAGCTTGATGTTGCAGTAATTCATATCTTCTTACAGATGGAGCACCCGTTCGCGGATCTCCTGCGTTCTGCCCTGATTCCAGAACTGCGTGCCTATGTATCCGCAGGTTCGGCGCGCCACATTCATCTTTGACTGATCGCGGTTGCGGCACTTCGGGCATTCCCACACGAGCTTGCCGTCGTCCTCCACCACCTGAATTTCACCATCGTAGCCGCAGACCTGACAATAATCGCTCTTGGTGTTTAATTCCGCATACATGATGTGATCGTATATGAAACGAATCACCTCCAGCACTGCGTCGATGTTGTTCTGCATATCCGGCACCTCCACATAGGAAATCGCCCCTCCCGGAGACAGTGCCTGGAACTGCGCCTCAAATGCCAGTTTTGTGAACGCGTCCACTTCTTCGGTCACGTGGATGTGATAGCTGTTTGTAATATACGATTTGTCCGTAATGCCGGGAATGATTCCGAACCGCTTCTGGAGACATTTTGCAAATCGATACGTTGTACTTTCCAACGGTGTGCCGTAGAGGGAGAAGTCGATGTTCTCCTTCGCCTTCCATGCCGCCGTTGCCTTGTTCATATACTTCATCACATCGAGGGCAAACGGTGTCGCCTCCGGATCGGTGTGGCTCTTGCCGGTCATGTATTTCACGCATTCGTACAGTCCCGCGTAGCCGAGGGAAATCGTGGAGTAGCCACCGTAGAGCAGCTTATCAATCTTTTCTCCCTTCTTCAGCCGTGCCAGTGCGCCGTTCTGCCAAAGGATCGGTGCCGCGTCAGACAGCGTACCCAATAAGCGATTGTGGCGGCACATGAGTGCGCGATAGCATAAATCGAGCCGCTGGTCAAAGATCTGCCAGAATTTTTCGCGGTCGCCGCCGGAGGACAGTGCCACATCCACAAGGTTGAGCGTCACAACGCCCTGATTGAATCGTCCGTAATACTTCGGCTGTCCGTTTTCATCCACATACGGCGTGAGGAACGAGCGGCAACCCATACAGGTGTAGCAGTGTCCGACTCCATTTTTGTCGATCTTGTTCTGGAGCATGATCTTTTCGGAAATGTAATCCGGCACCATGCGGCGGGCGGTGCATTTTGCAGCAAGCTCGGTGAGATACCAGTACGGCGTACCCGGATTGATGTTGTCCTCTTCCAGCACGTAGATGAGCTTCGGGAACGCCGGGGTGATCCATACACCCGATTCGTTCTTCACACCCTGATACCGCTGTTTCAGAGTCTCCTCGATAATCATGGCAAGATCGCGCTTCTCCACTTCGTTTCTTGCCTCGCCGAGATACATGAACACTGTGATGAACGGCGCCTGTCCGTTCGTGGTCATGAGAGTGACAACCTGGTATTGAATCGTCTGTACACCCTTGCGCACCTCGTCGCGAAGTCTCTTTTCCACGTTTTCGGAAAGAATTTCCTCGTCGAGCCTGCCGCCGCAGGATTTGATCGTTTCGATGATCTCCCGCCGGATCTTCTGACGGGAAATATCGACAAAGGGAGCGAGATGCGTGAGACTGATCGACTGTCCGCCATACTGATTGGATGCAACCTGCGCGATGATCTGTGTAGCGATGTTGCAGGCAGTGGAGAAACTGTGCGGCTTTTCGATCATGGTGCCGCTGATAACCGTGCCGTTCTGGAGCATATCCTCCAAGTTGACCAGATCACAGTTGTGCATGTGCTGCGCATAGTAATCCATGTCGTGGAAGTGGATGATCCCCTCGTTATGCGCCTCCACAATGTCTTGCGGCAAAAGGAGCCTCTGCGTCAGATCGCGGCTGACCTCACCCGCCATATAGTCTCTCTGAACGCTGTTGACGGTCGGATTCTTGTTGGCATTCTCCTGCTTGACCTCCTCGTTATTGCATTCGATGAGGGAGAGAATCTTATTGTCCGTGGTATTCGCGGCGCGGCGAAGACTCCGGTCGTAGCGATACCGGATGTAGCGTTTGGCAGTCTCGGCAGCTCCCTGCTCGATGATGTGCGTCTCAACCAACTCCTGGATCTCCTCGACGGACAAGGCTCTCCCCACATCCGCACAATAGTCCTCGATACAGAGCGCGATATACTCAATCTGGCGGCGGCTCAGTTCCTTCTTGTCGCCTCCCTCGTCGTTCGCCTTGGCAATGGCGGCTTCAATTTTCCGGCGGTCAAAGGTTTCCTCCTCGCCGCTGCGCTTGATAATCTTCATATCACTGTAGCTCCTTTACCATATCACAGTTTTGTATCCATCGTTTATATATCGTATATTTTGTATGTTTATGATTATTGTACCACAACGGATGGTGTAGTGCCATGAGTCTGTGCAAGAATTATTATAGCACAGTTTTTTTATTTTGTTGTTGCAAATCCCACAGTTTTGTGATATAATTCCAGATATAGGGTAGGCATCCTACATTAGACGGCATATATGGGGGAGAAAAATGGTAGAACTGTTTTCAGGGATCGATGAGGAAAGTATACGGCAGCTCACGTCCTGTATGCGAATGCGGATCGGGCGGTATGAGGGAGGGGAACGGATCGCGGTCTTTTCCGGCAGACTGGAAAAGATCGGGATTGTGATCTCCGGCAGTGCGCATCTGGAGTTGTCGGACGTCGACGGCAGCGTAACCCGGGTGGAGGAATATCGCGCGGGCAGCGTATTCGGAGAGTTATTCTTCCTGCCGCGTGAGGAATCGTACTGCTCTGTGGAGGCGGATACGGACTGCCGGGTAATGTTCATGGATTGGGAGCGGGTCGTTCATCCGTGTGCAAAGATCTGCCCGCACCACATACGCTTGCTGGAAAATCTCTTCCTGCTCTCGGCGGAGAAAAACCGTCAGCTCAGTGTGTATACGGATATTCTCTCCAAACGTTCGCTGCGGCAGAAGCTGCTCGCCTATTTCGATACCTTGCGCAAGGAAACGGGGAGCAATACCTTCACCCTGCCGATGTCCCTCTCGTCGCTTGCGGAATATCTATGTGTCGACCGCAGCGCCATGATGCGCGAGATCAGGCAGCTCCGGGAAGAAGGATTTCTGGCATCCGACAAACGAACGTTTACGCTGCTGATTCAGTAGAAGACGGTATCCGTTCTTTCCCGCCCGCATCTGCATATGTATACATTTTTATAAGATCCGCCTGTCCTATTGCGTCTGGCGGATGTTTATGCTATAATAGAAGGGGCAGAGATTGCCCATTACCACTTGTACATATTCCCGGTTCCATGACATCGGGGCATTCAAAAGGAGAAAATAAACTATGGCAGAACCTATTCGTATCGGACTCGTTGGTCTTGGCAGAGCAGGCAACGGTATGCACCGTGGCGAGCTGCGTTCCCGCCAGGACAAATTCCGTTTTTATGCGGTTTGCGATATCATTGAGGAGCGCACCAAGCCTTTTGTGGAAGAATTCGGCAGCAAGCCATACACGAAGATCGAGGATCTTTTAGCGGATCCGAATGTGGAGCTTGTTTCCATCGCTACCCGTTCCATCGACCACTACAAGCACGCGAAAATGGCGCTGCTCGCGGGCAAGGACGTCATGCTCGAAAAGCCGTTTGCCATGTCTCTCGCACAGGCGCGTGAACTTGTCGCGCTGGGTAGCGAACCGGCCGGTCCGCATCTCTACATCCGCCACAACCGTCGGTTTGAATACGGCTTCCAGCAGGCGATGGAGATCATCGATTCCGGCATTCTTGGCGATGTATACGAGATCAAGCTGACACGAAATGGCTATGACCGTCGGTGCGACTGGCAGACGCTCAGCGATTTTGGCGGCGGACAGCTCCTCAACTGGGGTCCGCATATCATCGACCACTCTCTCCGTTTCTGCGGCGGAGACTATGTAAAACTCTATTCCACGCTGAAGCATGTAGCAGCCGGCGGCGACTGCGAGGATCACATCAAAATCGTATTCACCGGGGTGAACGGCAGAATCGTTGATATGGAAATTTCTGGAGGCGTGGCACTCCCGACTCCGGAATACCTCGTCTACGGTTCCAAAGGTGCGATGGTCTCCGAGGACGGCAAGTTCCATCTGCGCTACCTCGATCCTGAGGTAAAGCTCTCTCCCGTCGTCGCGGTTCCCGAAACACCCGGCACGGGTAAGGGATTCGGCAATAAGGAGCCGCTGACATGGATCGAAAAGGACGTTCCGATCGAGGGTGACGGCACTCCACGGATTTGGGATGCGCTCTATGAATCGATCCGCAACGGCAAGAAGTACCCCATCGGACTGGATCAGGCGACCAAGGTCATCGAGGTCATCGAAAAGGTCAAAGCAGGCACCATCTTCCAGAACAATCTGTAAATCCATCGTTCTATCATTCTGGAAAATTTTATTCCAATTAAATATTGCAATAAGAAAAGAGGTAAAATACAATGAAAATCGGTGCACAGCTTTATACGGCGCACGATCTGACAAAGACACTCGAGGGCTTCTCCGAAACGCTAAAGAGAGTCGCGGACATCGGCTACACCACCGTTCAGGTATCCGGCACCTGTGCGTATGAACCAGAATGGCTCGCGGAAGAGCTGAAGAAAAACGGTTTGACCTGCGGCATCACCCATACGCCGTTTGACAGAATGGTTTCCGACACAGACAAAGTGATTGCAGAACACACTACGTTCGGCTGCAATTACATCGGCATCGGAGGATTCTTCGGCGGTGTGGAAGGTATGCCCAAATTCATCGCGGACGCTACGCCTGTCGCGGAAAAAATGAAGGCTGCCGGCAAGATGTTTATGTATCACAACCACAACTGGGAATACGAAAACAAGTGCGCGGACGGCAGAACCGTTATGGAAAATCTCTCCGATGCATTCCCGGCAGACCTCATGGGCTTCACGCTCGATGTGTACTGGTGCAAGTTCGGCGGTTACGATCCGCTCTCCGAGATCAAACGGCTTTCCGGCAGACTTCCCTGCATCCACCTGAAGGATATGCTTCTTGAGGACGGCAAAAAGAAGATGTCCTGGATCGGCGGCGGAAACGTCATGGACTTTGAGAAGATCTGCAACGCCTTTATTGAAGCAGGCTCTAAGTATGCCTATGTCGAGCAGGACGACTGCTACGGCGAGGATCCGCTTGTTTGCTTAAAACGCAGCTACGACTATCTCCACTCCCTCGGGCTGGAATGATTTATACAGTCAAAAACGCTCCCTGTATCGTTTTCCGGTACAGGGAGCGTTTTTGTTCTGTTTCTTATGTGCTTACCGCATTTCCCGATCTGCCTCAGCGAGCTTTTCGATGATCGGCAGGTGCTGGGGACAGATTCCCTCGCATTGACCACAGCCGACACACTTGTCCGCCGCACAGTCTTTCTCGATCTGCCGCTTGTACGCGCCGTTGCCCTGCATGGAGCCATGACCATACAGGCTTTGGTCGTTCCATGTGGCAAATGTCCACGGAATATCCACACCGTTCGGACATGGCATGCAGTACCGACAGCCTGTGCAGCCGATCTTGGTTCTGCTGTTGTACGCGTCGCGTACCTTGTCGATGAGACATAGCTCGTCCGCGGTCATGTCGCCTGCCTTACACCGCTCGAAGATCTCGATGTTCTCCGCTGTCATCTCAGGATTCGTCATACCGGAGAGGACCGTGGCAACCTCCGGGAAATTGCACAGCCACCGGAATGCCCACTCCACGGGGGAACGCTTGACCGGAAACGCATCGTACAGTGCTTGCACATTGTCCGGCGCTTTTGCGAGCTTACCTCCCAGCAATCCTTCCATCACGACCACCGGTACACCCCGCTCACCTGCCAATTTAACACCGCGCAGGCCCGCCTGATTCTCCACATCCATGTAGTTGAACTGGAGCTGGCACATATCCCAGTCGTAAGCGGTCAGGATCTTTTCAAATACGTCGTATCCATCGTGGAAAGAGAAGCAGGCGTAGCGAATCTTACCGGACGCCTTGGCACGGTCGAGAAAATCACGCACGCCGATAGAATCCATCTTCTTCCAGGATTCACCATTCAGCGCGTGGATGAGATAGAAATCGATGTGATCCGTTTCCAGATTGCGGCACTGCTCGTCGAGGAGGCGATCCATGTCCTCCGGTGTCTTACAGGCCCATGTCGGCAGCTTCGTCGCAAGAAATACCTTTTCCCGGTATCCATCCCGCAGCGCGTGTGCCACCGCCATCTCGTTCTTCTGACCGGAATACACATACGCCGTATCGATGTAGTTTACGCCATGATCAATGGCATAGCGGATAGACGGTGTGGAAATCGATTCGTCCACAAATTCGCCGTCATCCGTTTTCTTCATCGGAAAACGCATACAGCCATACCCGAGCGCAGAAACCGTAATCCCCAGCTTTTCGATCTTTCGCATTTGCATCTGTCGTATCCTCGCATTCTTTGTTGGATTTTTCACTCTATTGTACCGCATTCCAGCATACTTTGTCAAGAGCCATCCGCACATTTTTTCATTTTTCTCGACTTTTTTAATAATTTCCTCATGGAAAGCATCCTATATTTTTCCATCCGTTTACGTAGAAAAAACGGGAACTTTTCGTCTCGCCAAACGTCTTATGATATATATAGATAGTATATAGATAAAAGGCTCGTAGAAAGCCGCTGATGGCTGGAACGCTGATGCAGGTTATCTGTTTCAGCGCACCCCTTGGCGGCGTATATTGCGCTAAAGGAGGATACAAAGTGACCGACATGATATCCCGTACCCTGCCGGAAGGTACGATTTTGAGCGGCAGATACCTGCTCGGCGCGGTGCGGAAATCGTCCGATGCGGGGATCGCATACACCGCTTTCGACCGGAAGCTGCGCATCCCAGCGGAGGTATACGAATACTATCCGGTCGATTGCGCTGTCCGACAGCAAAACGGCGGGATTGCGGCAAAGCCCGGTATGGAAACGATCTACCGCGATAAATGCAGACGGCTGCGTGACAAGGGAAATCTCTGTCTCCACCAACCAGAATCCGATGTATACGATGTGCTGTCCATCAACGGCACCCTATACTTCATCCATGCCGTATCCTCGGAAAAGGCGGCGGATTTCTATGCCTATGGTGCGGAGGACGGCGGAAATCCGGTCGCATCTGCCGCCATCCCGCAAAAGGGGGAATCCGTCCCATGCGTGCAGCCTGATGTGACGGAGGATGACGAAAAGACACGCACAGTTCGCGGACTATTTACACACGCCGATCCCGCTGCAGATGAGCCATCCGTCATAGACACGCAAAATGAAGCACCGACTGCCCATTTTTCCGCCGAGGAACTGGACGCACCGGAGGATTCCTCTGAGGCAAAGGATACACCCCCTGAAGTGGAGAAAGAAAATACCGATGAGAATGCAGTGGAGATTCCCATTTGTGTAGCTGGCAAGGGTAGCTCCGCAGCACCACATATCTCTCCGGAAGATTCCGTTGCCGTGTTGCTCCGGAACAAGGATGCAGGTACGACAAAAGCAGACGGCACCGCGTCTCAAACAGTAGACGCTCCGGAAGAGGTCGATGAGGAGGAAACGGCACCATCCGGTACAAATCTGAAGCTGCTTCTTGCCATCTTGGTCGGCGGACTCATACTGCTTTTACTCTGCTGTACGATCTTTCTCGTCTCGCTCTCCCGGATCACGAACGGCAGCGTGCAGAGCGGCTCCGTGCTGGGAGTACCGCTGTCAGAGGTAGCGGACGTTACCGATGCCGCTATCCGTGTGGTCGGGCGTACCTTTGACCCAAATTACGCGTCCGGTATGATCGTAGCGGAGACGAAAAACGGAAATGAGATTGATGTGACCGTCAACGGCGAGATTCCGACCTACGCGGTGCCGGATTTTGTCGGCATGACCGAAAGCGGCGCACAATCCCTCTTCGCGAAAACGCGGTATCAGAACAGCACCGGATTTGTGAGCGGGAATCTGCAATACACCTATGTCGACACCACGGAATACCCAGACGGTATGGTCTTTGAGCAGTCTCCCGCTGCGGGCACGGAACGGGGAGGTGCCGATATTTCCCTGAAAATCGCACGCAACAGCGAAAAAACGGACAAATCCGCCACCGTTTCCTCTCTCGTCGGAAAGCCGTACAACCGCATCTCCGACGATTTCACCTGCCTCATTACCGATCGTGTCTATTCGGATACCGTGCCTGACGGGTATGTTGTCGCACAGTATCCGGCCGCTGGGGAAAAACTCGCAGGCGGTGTATGTTATGTGGTCGTCAGTCTGGGCGTGGAGAAAACCTCTGTGCCGGATGTCACCTACATGAGCCTGTCCGAGGCGGAGAACGCACTATACGAAAAGGGACTGTCGTTCACGGTGCGGTATGAGCTGCACAGCGAAATTGCAGAGGGACTCGTCGCCATTCAAACCCCCGCCGCAGGAGCAAGTGCCAATTACGGGGACACCGTAACCCTGTCGATCAGCGGAGACGGCGATTGGACTGCTGGAGCAACCTTCCGCACAGCCGAAACCACTTTTACCCTTTCGCCCGGCGATCAGGTCAAACCGGAATGGGATGGCATATCTGCAGACAGCGCCATCACGTTCCGTTCAAGCGATCCACATACCGTCGCGATTTCCGATACGGGTGAGGTCATGGCTCTTTGCAGTGGACATGCTGTCGTTACTGCATCCTACGGTGGTTCCACCACCGCGTTACCATTTACCGTGACCTATCCTGCCTCCAATGTCATCCGAACGGAAAGCATGTGCGGTGAAAAGCTCTCTCTCTCTGGATTGACGAACGGCGACGCGTATGTATGGTGTGTGCGCGCAGGAGACGCCACGCTGACAGAAGACACGCTCATCGGTAATACACCTGGAGAATGCGTGGTAAGCGGTGAGAGCGTGGACAGCACGATTTTACTTCAGATCACGCTGACAGAAGCGGAGAAAGAAAAGGCATATGTAAAAATCCCGAAAAAGTCGATCACAACCGAGGCAGAAACGAAGAAACTCCTCACCAACAAAGGACTAACCTGCACCATAGAGACGGAATACAGTCAGACAGTCGCCAAAGGACGTGTAACAAAAATCCGATATACAGGCTATAGCGATGCGGATAATTACCACTTCACCGAGGGTTCCCGCGTTACGCTCATTGTCAGTCTCGGCAAACCGTCCGTCACCTCCATCCGGATCGATAAAAAGCCCGCCAAGCTGACCTACAGCGTCGGCGACAAGCTCAACGTATCCGGAATGGTCGTCACAGCGACTTATGCGGACGGCACGGAGCAGGCGATTTCCACCGGATACACGACGGAATACGACTTTTCAAAGGCGGGGCGGCATACGGTTGCCGTCGCGTATGAAGGGCGAAAGGCGTCGTTTGCCGTAGAGGTCGTCGACACCACCGCTCAGACGGCGGCAATCAAGACACTGCCGAGCAAAACGACCTACGCTCCCGGCGATGCCATCGACACCACCGGACTGTCCGTGGAGGTAACTTACGGCAACGGTACGAAAAAGGTATTCCACAGCGGTTTTACCGTCAAAGCGGATCTCACAAAAGTCGGCAGCGCGACGGTTCAGGTGACAGTGGAAGGACTTTCCGTCCAATACACAGTCAAGGTGGAGGAAAAGAAGGTGCGCTCCCTCGATCTCGTGAAGCTACCGGACAAAACGGATTACACCGCTGGTGAATCGCTCAACACCGCCGGAATGCAGCTGCGCGCCAATTACACGGACGGTTCCACGGCGACAATCACCTCCGGCTGGACGACTTCCTGCGATCTCACAAAAACGGGTGCGTCCACGGTGACAGTCACCTATGGCGGCAAAACGGTCACGTTCGCAGTGACGGTTCGAGCGAAGGAAACGGAAACAGCGGAACAGGAAGTCACACTCCGTTCACTGTCCATACTGACCATGCCGCAGAAAACGGAATACACCGTCGGTGAGAGCTTTGATCCGACAGGGCTGGTACTTCTCGCGACCTATTCCGACGGCTCCACAAAAAAGCGCACGGACGGTTTCTCTGCATCGTATGATTTCCGTACAGCCGGTCCCACCACCGTACTTTTCCAGCTGGACGGCAAAAGCGTGGAGATCGATGTGACGGTATATGCTGCGGATACCGGACTGCGCCTCTCCGCCCAAACCCTCTCTGTCGCAGTCGGGGAAACCGTAGAGCTGACCCTTGATGTATCCGATGCGGGGGAAAATGTCCGCTTCACCGTGGAGGGCGCAGATTACGTGGATATTACCCAGACGCAAAACGGAATGCAAATCACCGGTATCCGCCCTGGAAAATGTGTGCTGACCTTCACCTGCGGCACAGACACCGCAGTCTGTACCGTAACGGTGACAAACAGCGCGTCCGGGGATACTACAATCGGCACGCTTTCCTACAGCACGCCAATTATCAATCAGACCGCCATCTCGTTTATGCCCACACTCGTGTTTACAAACACGGAAAAGACGGATGTTGCCACCTCTTTCACCGCGACAATCCGGTTTGATCCAAATACTGTTTCCTGTGCGGATACCGGCACCTCCCTATCCGGTGTGACCGCTTCTTTTGACGGTGTGGACACCATAACGATCACCGGAACCGTCACAGTGCCGGCGGAGGGGACGTTGACCATCGCGTATATCCTTTTCCTCGGTACGGATACAGAGGCGTTTTCGGTCACAGTATCGTAATCACACACTGATGGGATCGGTAAGAAATGTGGTAACTTAACTGTACCATCTAAACCGAGTGGGATGGATCGCTTCACCAATCAGCTATACATGATTCCCTCTCTGCTGTCAAACCAAACCTTGGAGAATTTCCTTTCAAGGAAATTCTCGAGAGTGGGATGGATCGCTTCACCAATCAGCTATACATGATTCCCTCTCTGCTGTCAAACCAAACCTTGGAGAATTTCCTTTCAAGGAAATTCTCGAGAGTGGGATGGATCGCTTCACCAATCAGCTATACATGATTCCCTCTCTGCTGTCAAACCAAACCTTGGAGAATTTCCTTTCAAGGAAATTCTCGAGAGTGGGATGGATCGCTTCACCAATCAGCTATACATGATTCCCTCTCTGCTGTCAAACCAAACCTTGGAGAATTTCCTTTCAAGGAAATTCTCGAGAGTGGGATGGATCGCTTCACCAATCAGCTATACATGATTCCCACTCTGTCGCGCGGGTTTCTCGGATCGTCCATGTTATCTCCGGGATACACCGCGCGGCTTTTGTCTGCATTCCGCCGCGGTAAGCATCCTCTTTTTCACGGTCGGATAAGAACGAAATATAAAATGCGCGGGAAATAGATTTGACAGACCGTGCAGGATATGCTATAATAAAAAGGTACATTGTCAGAGACAGAAAGGACGGTGCGCGCCTTATGGCAGAAATTTTCCCGGGTTTGCGCGGTAACAAAGAGCTGAAGGAAACACTCGGCGCGGATATTCAATCCGGCAGAGCGGCACACGCGTACATTTTGTCCGGTCCCACAGGCAGCGGCAAGCATACAGCAGCCCGACAGATCTGCGCTGCAATCGCCTGTACAGCACGAGACGGCAATCTGCCCTGTGGAAAATGCAGCCAGTGTCACAAAATCCTCACCGATATTTCCGCAGATGTCCGGTTTATCCGCAGAGAGGATCGCGCCACCATCGGTGTAGAACAGATCCGTACCCTCAAGGAGGAGCTGTATGTCACACCAAACGACGGCGAATGTAAATTTTACATTCTTGAGGATGCGCAGACCATGACACCGCAGGCACAGAACGCGCTGCTTCTCTCTCTGGAGGAGCCGCCGGAATTTGTAACCTTTCTTCTGCTCACCACCGATCCCGCCGCTCTTCTTGAAACGATTCGCAGCCGTGCGCCGGTCGTGCAGATGGAGCTGTTTGACCGCACGGCCGTAGAGGCATATCTGCGTGAGGATAAAGAATGCGCACGGCTCGAAAAGACAGATCCCGATCGGTTCGCCGCCGCCGCGATCGCTTCTCTCGGTGCGCTCGGACAGGCTAAAACACTGCTTGCCACCGATTCCGCCAAGGCAGAGCCGCTCCGGCAGCGCGCCTATACCATGCAGCTTCTCGATTTCGTGTTCTGCAAACGACTCGCGGAAGGGATTGCGGTACCGCTCCGGGAAATGCCGAAATCCCGTGAAACGATCGTTGGCGCACTCTACGGATTCCAGACTGCCGTCCGGGATCTGATCGCACGGAAACGGGACACCGCACTGCCGCCGCTGTACTTCATTGGAACGGAAAACGTGATCCGCGCCGCGCAGAAGGTATCGATCAATCGGCTCGTCGCACTGTATGATCTGGCGGACGATACGATAACACGACTGCTTGCAAACGGCGCCATGGTTCCGGCGATGAGCTATTTTCTGCTCACCTCCAAAAAGCAATACCCTTTATAAGAAAGGATTTTTGATAGATATGAACAACAATAATATAGAAAACGACGCGCCGGTTGTGATACAGAACGTGTCGGAGCAATCAGCGGCTGTGTTGCCGAAGGATGTGGAGATCGTAGGCGTCCGCTTCAAGGATGCGGGTAAAGTATATTATTTCGCACCGGGCAACGCTGTAGTACGGGAGGGCGACTGCGTAATCGTAGAAACCGCGCGCGGCATCGAATACGGTTTTGTCGCGGCCGGCAATCGAATGGTTCCCGCCGCAAAAATCGTTCCACCGCTGCGTCCCATTGTACGGATCGCCACAGACGCGGATCGGGAGCGGTATGAAACGAACAAGAAGCTGGAATCGGAAGCATTTGCCATCTGTCAGCAGAAGATCCGCGACCATGGGCTGGACATGAAACTCATCGAGGCGGAATATACCTTTGACAACAGCAAGCTTCTCTTCTATTTTTCTGCGGAGGTCCGGGTCGATTTCCGGGAACTTGTTAAGGATCTCGCCTCCGTTTTCCGCACACGGATTGAGCTAAGACAGATCGGTATCCGGGACGAGGCGAAGATGCTCGGTGGTCTTGGCGTATGCGGGCGACCGTTTTGTTGTGCGACATTTCTCTCCGACTTCATGCAGGTGTCCATCAAAATGGCGAAGGAGCAAAACCTGTCCCTCAATTCCTCAAAGATCTCTGGTACCTGCGGCAGACTGATGTGTTGTCTCCGGTACGAGCATGAAACCTACGAGGAGGAGATCCGCCGCACGCCGCCTGTGGATTCCGTGGTCAAAACGCCGGATGGAGTCGGTACGGTCTGCGAAACAAGTCCTCTCACTGGATATGTCAAGGTGCGCTTCGGGAATGGGAGCGATTCGATCAAAGCATACCACAGAGACGACGTTGTTATACAGAAAAAGAACGGTTAATTTACACTCATCAAAAGAAAACTATATAACTATTGCAAAAAACGCGGTAATTTTGTGAGAAAACTCTACATCACAAACCGCGTTTTTCACATTTTGCGCATAGACTTTACACCCTCGATGTGCTATACTTGATAACAGAATATTTTGCATCAGCCATAGAAAGGACAACTCATCATGCAAAAAAAGCTCTTTTCCCTCCTGCTTGCCGCGCTGCTTCTGGCAAGTGCTACAGCCTGCAGCGGTAAAACAGAAAACCAAACAACAGCGGACACCTCCAATGCTACCGAAACAGTCGCAGGTGATGGCTCATCGTCTGAAACAACAGCCGAGACCGATGAGGAGGATTTCGTTTCCAATCTGCCGAAAGCAGACTACGGCGGACGGGAATTCCGCATTGAAGCCGGCAACTCCCTTGCCGGGATCACCTCCTCGACCACGATCAATATCGCCGAGGAACTGACCGGAGAGGTCGTCAATGATGCCCTCTACAATCGCGATCGGTATCTGGAACAGCAATATAACATTACCATTAAAAACACCCTGCAAGATGTTCGCGATGCTACTGTTTTGAACAAACTTGTTCTCTCAGGAGACGCCGGACTGGAAGTTTCTTTTGGCGACATTGCCTCCTATGGCGGTTATTTGATGCTCACCGGTACCGTATATCCCATGAACATGGTGGAAAATGTAAACCTTGACAAGCCCTACTGGAATCAGGCTGCCAATGAAGCCATGACCATTGGTACAAGCGTCTACTTCCCGACCGGTGCTATTTCTCCGCGTTTCTACGGTTCTGTGTATATTATCCTGTTCAACAAAGACATTGCAGAAGATATGGGAATCGAAAATCTCTATGATACCGTACAGGAAGGCACCTGGACAATGGACAAGATGTTTAATCTTGCTAAGGGTGCGCTGGTCGATTTGAATGGTGACGGAGAATATGGCGCGGAAGACCAATACGGTTTAACATACGAAGTGCTGACTGCTAATGCACTGTGGGTCGGTGCTGATAAGAACGTCGTCAAGACTGTAGACGGAGAACTGCAGTACACTATTGAAAATGAGAGTGTCGTCAATCTCTTCGAGCGGATTCTCAAGTATTATGAAGATCCCAGCGTAATCTGGGGTGACGATGCAAAATACGATGGCGGTACACTTCTGAACGAAGGCAGAACTCTTTTCCAGAATCCGTGTACTTTCAACCTGACTGAATACCGTGAAGTAGATTTCGATTTTGGTATTCTCCCTATGCCGAAGGAGAATGAAAATCAGGCAAATTATGTTTCCTATGGTCAGCCGTGGGTAACCTATTGCCCGTATGTGCCGATTACAATAACCGGTGCAGATCGTGAAATGGTCGGTATGGTCATTGACGCAATGGCTGCCTACGGTCATCAGTACATTCGTCCGGCAGTATTCGACAATGTCATCCAGTTAAAGAGCACCCGCGATGAGGAATCCGCAAAGATTGTACACGATATCTTCGACAATGTATCCTTTGAGTTGGTATCTACAGTATCCAGCGGCAATGTGCGCAATATGCTCGATAATCTGTTCACATACAAGTATGGCACGATGGAGTTTACCTCCTCCTGGGCAAAGATCAAAGACGCAGCTACAAAGGAACTGGATTCTCTGATTTCCACCATCGCGGAAAACGAAGCAAAAATGCAGTAACAACGCACCATCCCGCAAAATTGCAACATTACTCCCTGAAAATTGTAAATTCGTCCGGGAGAAAGCCCTAATTCCTTGACAAAAGCGCAGAAATAGAGTACAATATAGACGTTTGTGTAGCATTACAGTCCGCACAGCGTCTATATTTTTATCGATGCGTTGTGCGGTAGATATCCCGAAACCAAAGGAGCACGTATGAATGCGAAAAAATGGGCGACAATCCTCCTTACGATCTCCCTGTTGACCGCGGTGGCCGCAGGATGCACCGTTCGTGAAAACGATACGGAAACAGAATCGCAGGAAGAAACCGAAACCGCCTCTGTTGTGGAAACCGAAACCGAAGCGGAAACAGAGACCGAAACGGAGACAGAGACAGAGACAGAATCCGAAACAGAACCGCCTCTGCCGGATTCCGCCGAGAGGCTGGACGATCCGGATTCCAACATCACCGGATACTCCGACGATGCCGAGGACGCCTCCTCCCGCGGGGATCAAGCAAAGAACAGTGAAACAGAAACCGACACGGCAGAAACAGAACCCGTAAGAATCTATAATTATCTGAACGGCAAAACCGTCACTGTAGAGGAACAGAAAAAGCGTCCGGTGGCAATCATGATCAACAACATCGAACGGTGTCTGCCGCAAGCCGGGATCACCGAAGGCGATATGTTCTACGAATGCTCGGCGGAAGGCGGGATCACGCGGATCATGATGCTCACGACAGACTATGAAAATCTGCCGGAGGTCGGTTCCATCCGCTCCTCGCGCGACTACTTCATTGATTTCATCGCCAACCACGACGCGATCTACGTCCACGCTGGCGGCAGCTCTCAGGCATACGAGAAGATCGCCTGGCGCAAGATTAACAACCTAGACGGCGTGAATATGTACATCCCGAATATGTTCTATCGCGATTCGTGGCGATACATCAATATGGGTATGGAGCACAGCCTCATGACGACCGGAGAAAACATCGTGGCCGGGATCAAATACATGGGCTATCGTACCGAGCTGAACGATGATTATGTGAGCCCGTTCGCATTCTATGACGAAACGGTGGACAATCAGCTCAGCGGCAGTCCGGCAAGCCATGTACGGATGCAGTCTACCGGCGTTCAGACCGTCGATTTCGTGTATGACGCGGCGACCGGCGAGTATCTGCGTTATCAGTATTACGGCCAACCGCATGTGGACGCGAACAACGACGAACAGTTGTCCGTCAAAAACGTGTTGATTCTCTTTACAGACATTCATTTGATCCCCGGCGACACCTACGGCAGGCTGACAGTAGGCACGGTCGGCTCCGGGCAGGGCTACTATATCACAAACGGCAAACGCAAGGTTGTCAACTGGTCGCGTGAGGGCAAAACCACACCGCTCCACCTTGAATACCGTAACGGCGATGAGCTGCTCCTCAACTGCGGCAAAACCTTCATCTGTGTTGTGGACAACACGGTCGCTGCAAAGATCGACTTTGAATATGAATGGTGATCGATGTACCCATCGGGCGCACTACAATGACAAAACCGCTGTATCCGCAAAAGATACGGCGGTTTTCTCTATGGATGCGCTGAAGCGGGAAGCCAGCAGTTCCCCATTTTTGACATACGAAAAGGAGAGACCCGAAAGCCTCTCCTTTTCAGATTTTCTTTTGCGTTTACTTCAGAAGGGAGATGCCATAGCAGATCTCCGCCATATCGTAACGAGTGAGCAGACCGTTGTTCTGATACTGAGCAGCGGTCAGGAAACCGATGGCAACAGCCACGTTCTGCGCACCGGACACATTCTTCAGATCAACGATAGTCGTGTTGTTGACTTTTTCGAGGTAACGGACATACATTTCCACGAGAGCGGATGCCTCACGGAGAGTCACAGTCTTGGACAGATCGTCAGCGTCTGTGATGATACCGGCGTTCTTCGCCCATGCGATCCGTTCCGCAACGGTGTCGAGCGTATCGTTTACATCGGCAAGCTCAGCAAGGTAGCAGGAGAACGCACGGAGGCTGACCACGGAATTGCCCACGAACTTATCGGTATCAAACCGGGTGTTCGGGCTGCCCATGATATTCTGCTCGGTCACGTATTCCACAGCCGCGAGATGCGTGTTGACATCGGAATACGGATTGTTCCACTGGAACTTCACAGCAACGGTTACATTCCGGGTAGTTCTCTTTAAAGTAAGGGAGGATACCACGCCCTGTGCGTTGCCGTTCAGAGAAACGCTGGAAACGGAGTAATTCTTATTCGAGGGAACGAAACGGAGTACAACAGTATCCGCGTAGGAAACAGACAGCTTGGAGATCGCGCCGATACTCTTATTGTTAACGGTTGCATATACGGAGCCGTTGCCCACAACGGAGGCGTCGATGGTGTAAACGACTCTGGTGTCTACCTTGCGGAATTTCACCTGAATGGAATAATCCCGGTAAACGGATTCAAGACGAACGGTATCACCTGTACCATAGTAGTAGCCGTTGATGTACACCGCCGCGATGTCATAGCCGTAATCCGGAGTGATGGTAATGGTACGGGAGTCACCTGCTTTGACCGGATTGGAACTGTCCATCGCCACCGTTCCACCGTAGCCTGCGTAGAGGCTGATGGTGAAATAGTAATTATATGCGCTGGAATTCTTGACAAAGCCGTGCGTCTGACAGTAGTAGCCGAGACGGATTGTGCCGTTGATGTCCGTATACTTCAGCGTGCATTCGGAGCCGCACCACGGGCAGCGTACCTTATCGGGATTGACATCAATGGGTTTCACGATACCATGCTTTGTGCATCTGTAGCCGGTGAAGACGCCATCTTTGTCGTATACATAGCTCAGCAGAGAGCCGCAGTACGGGCAGTATACCTTGGTGTCATCCGACTTTTCATACACAGGCGTGACATAACCGTGGTATGCGCAAGAATACCCAGTGAATTTACCAGTGTGCGTATCGTAACACTTGGTGCAAATCTGGTAGCAGTACGGGCAGTACGGGGCATCCGTTATGGTCTGATCATCGCCGATAATCGTCTGGCACTTTTCGCACCAGTAGATGATATTGCCCTGAAGATCATAGTACTTCTTGCATTCCCGCTTGCAGGTCGGGCAGTACACCTTGGTTTCAACCGGCTCTTCTGCCGCCTTTACAAGGCCGTGCTTAGCGCATTTATAGCCGAGAAGCACAGTATGCGCGCTGTCTTCATACACCGCATAGCAAAGATCACCGCACTGCGGGCAATACACACGAACCTCATCATAGGTTGCCGGTGTGTAGTTCGGATTCTTCGAGAGATCAATGACGGGAATGATGTAGTATCCGTTGCTGCTGTGGTCATGAGCATCGCCGGGTGCTGTATACACCGGGGAAGCTGCAAGCGCGGACACTGCCATAGAAAGGATCATCAGACCCGCCAGAAGCAGAGAAAGCCACTTTTTCATAGTGATAAACTCCTTACTAAAAGTTGAAGTCGGATCGGTGTACGCGTCTGTTTTCGCATCCGCATCACCGTCTGTACTGTAAGACGACACTTAAGGAAAAATGTTCCCCTCCGTGTGAAAATTTTCAGAATTTTTTCTGAAGTTATTTCAGAATCGTCCGCACGTGTCCTGCCAATCCATATGGGGACAGTCGTTTTCATCGAAACGGAGGGGCAAGATCACATAGGTGGAGGTGAAATACTTTTCCCCGCTGCCGCCCCAGCGGTCGCCGACATAATACAGCGTTCCGTCCACAGGCAGCACAAACGCGCTCTGCGAATGATACGTTGTCTCATCCGCGATATTGCGCAACTGTGACCAGCGCCCGGTGATGGAATCGGAGACCGACCACTTCGCCTGATTCGGCGCCCAGCCGGTGCAGTACGAGGTGATCATGTAGTACTTACCGCCGTGCGTGAATACCGCCGGTGCTTCGCGGAACTCGTGTTGGAACAGGGTGCGCACATGCTCATCGACATTGAGAAAATCCTCCGTCAGGCGATAGATGTGCAAATCGGCATTGTCGCGCGCGGCAGAGAAAAAGTATGTGTCGCCGGAGAGATCCGTGAATACCGTACAGTCACGGGACATATGCCCATAGGGATTCATACTGCCGTGATACGTGAAGCCACGGTCGGGATGGTCGGATGAAGCGATACAGCAGCGTGCGTCGCGGTAATCCTTGCCGTTTTCCCAGTGTGCCCACAGCACAAATTTCTTCATTTTCGGATTGTAGAGCATCTTCGGTCGTTCGATGTTGACCTTGCCGCCGTCGTCTGTCCGAAGCCGCAGGTCAAAATGACCGTCGGTCTGGACACACGGCGTCTCCGTTGTCAGGATCGGCTCGCATTTTGTCCAGGTATGCAAATCCCGGCTCTTGTAGCAGGACACATAGAAATTTTCCCGTCTGTCCTCACCATACCAGTAGTATACGCCGTCATGCGCCAGAATCCATCCTCCATGCGCGTGCAGGACCTCACCGTCCGCGTCGTAATACGGTTTGCCGTTCTGTAACATATTTACGCCTCCTTATCGGATCCGCCGAATTCCTTCGGTGCGCCATCAGATTCGTCTGCGGGCAGTCCGGTCGCGGCAACCACATCGGCTTTCGTGATCTGCATAAGCGTCTCGCGGGTGATGTTTTCCGCGTGTGCAATCCGGTTTGCCTGCGCCGTCAGTACTTTTTCAAAGGTATTGCGAACACCGCGTGCGTTGCCGAATTCTCCCGCCTCCTCAGATACCGCGGCGAAATACTCCGAAAGCTGCGTTTCCGCGTCTTTTTCCAGTGTGTATTGACTCTTTTTGCATTGAAGCGCGAAAATGCCGTTCATTTCCTCCGCAGTATAATCCGCAAAAGCGAGATACTTGTTGAAACGCGAACGGAGTCCCGGATTGGAATCGATGAAGTCTTCCATCAATTCCGTATAGCCAGCTACGATGACGACCAAATCGTCCCGATTGTCCTCCATCGCCTTGAGGATCGTATCCACAGCTTCAAAACCGAAATCGTTCTCCGATTTCGAGGTCAGCGTATACGCCTCATCGATGAACAGTACACCACCCATCGCCGATTCCAGCACCTTCGCCGTCTTGATCGCGGTCTGTCCGATGTATCCAGCGACCAACCCACTCCGGTCCACCTCGACAAGCTGCCCTTTGGAGAGAATCCCGAGGGAATGATACACGCGCGCCATGAACCGTGCGATCATTGTTTTGCCGGTACCGGGATTGCCGGAGAACACCATATGCAGCGACATATCTGCGTTTGGCAGATCGTGTTCGCGGCGCATCTGATAGACCATCGCCATGTTGATCAGGTTTTCGACCTCTTTTTTCACGGCGGCGAGTCCTATGTAACCGGCAAGTTCCTTTTCCAGATCCTCCATCGACTCCTTCGGCGGCAACTCTTCTTCCTTTTCCTTTACACTGCCGCCGTCCCCGCCATCGGATGCCTTCGTTTCCGGGGCTTTCACGGTATGTGCGGTACCGCCGGACATACTTTGCGGATCCTGTGAACAGTTTTCGGAGGAGATCTGTGTGTTCTGGACTCTCCGTGAATCCTGCGCGGTTTGCGGATTCTGTGCATTCCGGGACGCGCCCCATATATCGTCGGACAGGCGGCGGATGTTGTTCTGCGTCATTTGCCGGATGAGCTCAAGCTGCATGGATATGATCTCATCCCGTTTGTCCTTTTCCGCCATGTTACTGCTTGACAACGCCCTTTTTCAGAAGCACGTTCGCATAGATCGCGCCTTCTCCCGTCACAACGACGGCATATGCTTTTTTCGCTCTGTCGTAGAAAGCCTGCCGTTCGATAAAATGCACATCCTGCGCGGTGTGATCCTTCAGGATGCGGCGGTACTCGTTCCAGATCGGGATTTCGAGATCGCGGTCGGATTCCGTTTTGTCCATGAGGAACACACAATCGGCGTAGGTATCGAGCGGCATAAGCTGTAAGATCGCTTCAAGCAGTTCCGGCACGCCCGTACCGTCGGAACGGACGACGATGTTGTCCTTCGCGATGCTCTCACCAGGAAAATTGCCGTCGGAAATGACGATCTCATCGCCATGACCCATCTTGTCGAGAACATAGAGAAGCTCCGGGGAAATACACTTCGGGATACCGTTTAACATATAAAAAATCTCCTTTATCAGAAAATAGGGGTTCACATACAGTATACCACAAATGACGGTGAAAAAAAAGCGTTTTTTGCGAAATTGCCCGCTTTTTTGTATGCCCGGGAAAAATTCGCATTTCCGTATTGACATTTTCCCGCCTGTATGCTACACTGACTGTAGAAACATTTCGATTTACGAGGCATTCTATGATCAAAATTGCATTCACATGCTCCGGAGCCGGGGGCGACAAATCCTCTCTCCTCCATCGATACTGGAAGGCGCTGGTCACTTTAGACAAATCGGTCTGTCCGGTGGCACTGCCGTTATATAACGACGACGCGTATCTCGACTGGTGCGCTGCAGAATACGACGGATTTGTTTTTACAGGCGGCATGGACATCGATCCGGTTTGGTACGGCGAGACAAATGACGCGGGACTGTCCATGGAGATCGATCCCCTTCGAGACCGTTTTGAATTGGGACTGGCACGCCGCCTCCTCCGTTCTGACCGTGCCGTACTGGGCATTTGCCGTGGGATTCAGACCATCTGCGTTGCCGCCGGTGGTACATTATGGCAGGACATCCACAGCGAATACGGTCTGTATCCGCATCGGGAAGTGGACGAAAACGGTATGCCGCACCACACGGTTCATCTCTACGGCAGACTTCGCACTCTTGTGGGAGCAGACACCGTGGAGACAAACAGCTACCACCACCAGTCACCCAAGATTTCGGGAGAGAATATGGACATCTGTGCGCGCCACCGGGACGGATTGATCGAGTCAATCATGCTGCGTGATCACCCGTTTTTCCTTGGTCTGCAGTGGCACCCGGAGATAAACCCGGATTGGGTATCGGAGAAGATATTCACGCGTTTTCTGGAGGCATGCCGGAAAAACTGAGAAACAGCGATCAAACACACCTGGAGATGCGCCGCAAGAAGAACTCTGTTCGGAAGCCTATGGTTCGTGTTGATTTTGCAGCGCATCTCCAAAAAGTCCCTAAATCACACAGAGACGAGAGCTGGTCAGGCAATCGTCTCTGTGTTTCTGTATCCGAATGAAAAAACAGGCTTATTCTGTTGTTGCTGGTGTCACATGTTTATTGCTGCGCAAAAATGAAAATTGCGTATCATGCAGATGCACAATACGCAGATATTTCAAGCTGCTACCCGGATTCGGACCGGGGACCTCGTCCTTACCAAGGACGCGCTCTACCAACTGAGCCATAGCAGCATTCCGAATGGGGGAAGGTGGATTCGAACCACCGAAGGCGGTGCCAGCAGATTTACAGTCTGTCCCCTTTGGCCACTCGGGAATTCCCCCTAATTTTACAGTACGCAACCTGCATACTGTATTGGAGCTGGTGATCGGAGTCGAACCAACAACCTGCTGATTACAAATCAGCTGCTCTGCCATTGAGCCACACCAGCAGTTTATACAATTCGCAAGGTTTCGTTGCGGCTTTCCTTTGTTCGGATTGCCGTGTTCTCTTGGGAACGATGATATTATACCACAGACGTTCGCGTTTGTCAACACCTTTTTTCAATTTTTTCAAAGTTTTTTTCGATTCTTTTTTCGTCGGAGGTTTTTTCAAACCATGAACCCGCTGTTTTCCATACAGCATAAGGAAAACTCGCTTCTCCCTCATTTTCAGAGTCTCTCCGATTTGGCAGAATCCTCTTCCGACGGCATGGCACATTCCGCTTCTCTCTTGTGTTCCCGGAGCTGCCGACAGCTTTTCCCCGTGAAGCGACGCAGGAGTCTGGCAAAATAATGCGCGTCGTCAAAGCCAAGATTCTGTGCAATTCCGTACAGCGGCAGACCGCTATCGTCCAGCATCTGCACCGCCGCTCGCAGCTTCAGAGATAACACATACTGCTTGAACGGCATCCCGACGACCTCCTTCGCGATCCGGTTGAACTGGGAATAGCTGATGTGTAGCATTTCCGAAGCGGCAGCCGCGCTGACCGTCGACATGGGAATATGCTCCCAGTCGTTCAGAGAAAGATAATAGGAAAAACGCTCCCTGGAATTGGTGTTTACGGTTTGCGAGAACCAGAGCGCAGCGTGGGTATGTGCGGCAAAGATCTCTCCGAGCTGGATAGCGGCGTTCAGCCTTTCCTCCGTCAAACACGGCGTATTCTCGACCGCCCGGCGTATCTCCTCCAGGTGCGGGTAGAGATTCGCCTCATCGAGCGTGAGCAGCTTATCCCACAGCGATTCAAAATCCGGTGGTATGTCGCGGAATGCCTGTCCGAGAAAGATGTAGCCGACCAGCTCTTCCTGCTGTGTCAGTGGGATGATTGCCTCCGTCAGTCCGAACGGGCAGGAATACGCGATGGTACAACGATCGGTCTGAACTTTTTTGAGATGCGCGTTGTCGCATTTCAGACAGCTCTGAAAAAACGCAGGACTGTGATTCCGGCAGACAGCGCAGAAATTCCGCACATCATCTCCCGCTGCCGCATACAGGGAATAATCACGGTTGTGGAGTCCAATGTGGAGTCCGGTGAGAGTGTGGAGCGCGGATGCAAATTGATCGAGTACCTGCTTATTGGTGAACAGTTCGTTATTTGGCTGCATAATCTCCTCCAATGCGCGTTTTATGCCCCTGATTCGGCATATTTGTGCCTTGCGGAATGGTTTTGTTTAGTATATCATAATAGTAGCAAAAAAACAATCTATTTCCCATATTTTTTTGGAGGTTTTTATAAAACATTCGCTTGTCATCTTTCTTACTGCACTGCTTCTTTCCTTCGTTGCAGCGAAAGATCAAAAGAAATTCATCGCAAAATCGCACCAATTGAAACCGCTTATAAAAAATCACCCGAATAAAAAGGAGATTCACTTATGTATCACGTAGCAAAACCGACGCAAGATCAGCTCCGTTGGCAGGACATGGAACTGGGCGTCATCATCCATTACTGTGTGGACATCTACAATCCAGACTGCAAGCACACCAAGAACGCCGAGGTTGCGACGGAAATACCGCCGGAAAAAATCAACCCGACCAATCTTGACGTGGATCAATGGCTGCGTTCCGCCAAGGAAATGGGCGCAAAATATGCGGTGCTGGTCGCAAATCACGGTACCGGCTTCTCGCTTTGGCCAACGGCAGAAAACGACTACTGCACCCGTTCTCTCGCGTGGAAGGACGGCAAAGGCGACATCTGCCGGGACTTCATTGAGGCTTGTAAGAAGTACGACATAAAGCCGGGCTTCTATTACTCGACCGGCTGCAATGGCTATTACGACATCAATGATGACACAATCCGCGGACAGTACCAGACGGAGAAGTATCGGGAATACGTCCGCCATGTCGAGGCGCAGGTAACGGAGCTGTGGACGGAATACGGCGAGCTTTTCGAGATCTGGTTTGACGGCGGTGTGATCGATCCAAAGCTCGGCGGACCGGATCTGATCCCGCTGCTCAACAGGTATCAGCCGAAAGCGATCTGCTTCCAAGGTCCGAAGGATCATCTCAACGATCTGCGCTGGGTCGGCAACGAGGACGGTCTGGCACCGGAAAACTGTTGGGCAACGACAAACGCGGGTGACTCCAATTTCGATGGTTCGGTATCCCACGAAGAGGCGGGCATCGGTGATCCGGACGGGATCCACTACTGGCCGGCAGAAACGGATATGCCGAACCGGAACCACCATGGCTTCGGCGGCGGCTGGTTCTGGCGGGAAGGCGAGGAGGATACGGTATTCACGCCGGAGGAGCTGCTCGACTGCTACATCCGCTCGGTCGGACGCAACTCGAATCTGCTGCTCGGCATGGGCATCTCCACCGACGGCGATTTCAAGGATGAGGAGCAGTTCATCGCGTTTGGCAAGCTGATCCGGGAAACGTTCGGCACGCCCATCGCGCTTGAAGAAGCACCGGACGCCCTTGCGTGTACTCTAACCGCACCGGAAGGCAAAACGGCAAAATATCTCGTCATCCGCGAGGACATCACAAACGGGCAGCAGATCCGCGCATTTACGGTCGAAGCGGACGGACGCGAGATCTATCGGAGCAACTGTGTTGGTCACAAGCGTATTGTCCCGCTTGCCAAATACGGCGCAGAGGGTGCAAAATCGATCACCTTCACCGTAACCGAGAATGCCGGAGCGGCAAAGCTGCGCGATGTAGCGATTTATTGAGGGACTATACAATTTCTTGACTTTGAGACCGGGATATGATATGCTATACTGCATGAAAAAGCAACCTATCCGGCAAAACTGTACACAAAAACGCATATGACACAAATGAAAGGATGAAAAACCATGATGGAAGTTGCCGCACACCGCGGGAATGTAGAAGGATTTCCGGAAAACACCATGCCCGCCTTTGAAAGCGCCTATGATCTTGGTGTGGACATGATCGAACTGGATCTCAGAATGACCAAGGATGGCGAAATTGTCGTCATCCATGACCCCAACGTTGACCGCACCTCCGATGGGCATGGCCTTGTGTCGGACATGACGCTGGCAGAACTAAAGAAACTCGATTTCGGTATCCGAACGAACGCAAAGTTTCAGGGAACGCGTATCCCGACTTTCCGCGAATTTCTGGAACTGACACGGCGCGATACCAAAATGCAGTTCAACTTTGAATTCAAGGATTACATCCATGATAAAGGCGAGGAATTCGCGTTGGAGAGCGCATCCAAAACCATCGCTCTCTTTGAGGAATATGGTCTTGCCGACCGTCTGTACATCAACAGTTTTGAGGGGGATCTCCTGTGCTGGATCGATAAGACCTACGGTCATAAATACCGTCTACATGGCTATTACCCTTACAAGATCATGGGCAATACCGCCGCGCAGGATGTGCTCTACTGCATCTGCATGTTCAACGTGTCCTATGACGAGAATGGTCGCGCCATCTGGCACGAGTATCCGATCTGCGACAAGACGCAATATGACGAGGTACGCGCAAAAGGTATCCATCCCTGGGTAGGCGCAAATGCGGTCACCGAGGAGCAGATCCTCCGCGGATACGAAAACGGCGGCGAACTTATCACAACCAACCATCCCGCTACCGTCATGGAGATTTTGGCAAGACATGGTCTGAGGTAATAAACCAACCAACATTTAAAATACACAGTGATATCCATTATTCGCTGCTTGTCATCCAAATCCTTCGGGAGCAGTCCACTACCGCCTTGTCTTTTTTCATGGACAGGGCGGTTTTCTCTCCGGCAGGGTTGACACGGGCATGGCAAAAATGCTATAATACGGATAGAAATTCCAACAGATTATGGAGGAAAAATCATGTATCCATCCCTACTTGATACCTTAGGCGGTTTCCACATCGCAAACGCCGCGGACTGGGAGACGCTGCGCCGTCCGGAGCTGATGGCGCTGCTGTCCAACACCATCTACGGTGTGCGTCCGGCGGCTGCGGAACGCAATCTCAACCCGTCTTTCAAGCTTCTCCGCGATGAGACGCATTTTCGCGGCACACCTGCACATTTTGTGAAGGTGGAGATCACAGCAGGCGGCTACACATTCTTTGTACGCGGCTTCCTGCCGGAGAGCGCTGACGCCAAGCATCCGGCTCCGGTTTTTGTGTACGTCATGCACGAATACCAGGAGGATCAGTTTGATTTGGAGGAAACGCCGGACTGCATCAATGTTCCGATTCAGCAGATCATTGCGCGCGGGTATGCGGTGTTTGTCATGCCGACCTCGCAAATTTATCCGGACGAAGAGCATAAGGCAGATTATCGGGCGGGCGTGTTTGCGCATTTCCAACCAGATCGTTCGCTGCGTCGGGACAACGATTGGGCTACAATCTCCGCATGGGCATGGGGCGCGTCCCGTGTACTGGATTATCTGGAAACGGATCCCCGGATTGATGCGAAGCAGGCGGCAGTGGTCGGTCATTCGCGCGGCGGAAAGACAGCGTTGTGGTGCGGCGCGACGGACACACGGTTTGCACTGTCGATCTCGAACGCCTCTGGCTGCTCAGGTGCAGCGATGCACCGGGATAAGATTAAAGAAGGCGAGACAATCCGCGCCATCACCCGGACAGACTGGTTCTGCGGCAACTATCACAAGTACAGCGATCTCGACAACATTCTCCCGTGCGACCAGCATATGCTCATCGCCGCCATCGCACCGCGGTTGTGCTACGTGGAGAGCTGCTCAGAAGATCTGTGGGCCGCCCCCGCGTCAGAAAGACTGTCGTGCCGTCTTGCCGGAGATGCATACGCACTGTACGGCAAAAAGGGCGCAGTACTGCCGGAGGAATCGGACATCACGGCGGACACCCCGTATCACGATGGCAATATCGGCTACCACATGAAATCGGGACCGCACTGCATCCTCGCCTACGACTGGGAGCAGTACATGAACTTCTGGGACAAAAAGCGCGCGGAATAACCGAATAGACACAAAAAGGAGAGCGATCCGTTGACGGATGGCTCTCCTTTCATCAGGAAAGAATACTGTATAATGCGGCAATCCCATACAGGATCGCGAGGTGCGCCGGGTAGAAGATGTAGAAGAACCACTTCATCCGGTGCCTGCCTGGCTTGCCGTTGTACGCACAGAGGAACGGCACGGCGAGCAGTCCGAAAAACTGTCCCACATAGCCATTCGGCAGATACTGATCGACCGCCAGAGCGAGGATTCCGGCGATAAACAATCCCTTACGTAGTCCAATCACCTCCGGCAGATACGCGAGAAACGGCAGGAGAATGCCGATAAAGCCGTAATCGACAGTCACGACGGTGGTAAATCCCCACACGGCGAGTATGGCAGCAAGCAGCGCACCCCCCCAGAGCCACGCGGTTTTTTTATTCTCCGTCTGCATCGCCATCTTCCAGCGTCTTGCAAGTTCCATCAGGACAATGGAAAGGGAAAATGTCAGCAGTATTCCCAGATACCAGTCCCTTTCGGCAATATAATAAACGATCTGGCACCCGACGCCAAGGAAAAAAATCTGCAAAAAGTACCGCAGTCTATGCCGCGTGTACCGGTAACCTTCCGCGATACAGTAGGCGAACAGCGGGAACGCGATTCGACCAACAATGCGCATCCAGTGCTGTCCCGGAAAGAGAATGAGTCCCGCGTGGTCGATGAGCATGGTAAGTGCTGCGATAATCTTTAAAATACTGCCTGGCATTTCCCGCTTCACCTCTTTTGCAGGCGGTATTCCCCGTCCGTTGTATCTCGCATATACTGAAACTCACTCCACGCGCCTTCCATGACATCGAGCATCTCGAAAAAGTCCGGCACGCATTCGCTGTGGCGCAGCGTTTCGCGATCCATCCACGCCACTCTTCCCTCCTCGGAATCGCGGCAAGCTCCCGTGAACCGATCCGTGACAAAAAAGAATACGATATACCGCAGTCCATCCCCATCGCGCGGAAACTGTTTCACACCGCACAGCTTCGGCTCCAGCATCGTGATCCCGGTTTCCTCATAGCATTCCCGGATCGCCGCTTCCACGAACGATTCACCTGGTTCCACATGACCGCCCGGCATCACATATCCATTCCACGAACCGCCGCGCTGTCTGTCCTCTACGAGAATCCTATCCCCATCGCGTACCAGACACAGCACCGTCAGTTCACACCGCTCCGCTCTGTCCATATTTCCCACCTCACTCCACATTTTTTACGCTTTTGAAACTCTATGCTATTGTAGCACATTTTTCTCTCCTTCGCAAGGAAAAAGATATTTATCCCACAAAAAAAGAACCGCTGTTTTCACGGAACGGCTCCATAGATGTATTTATCTGTCCGATTGAGAAAATTCCGTTTCTGATTGGCGGATTCCGTACATTCTCAAAATACAATATCCGGTTAGGAAACCCCTGATTTAAGGTTATTTTTGCGATAAAAGCCCCTATATGCAGTCCCTTATCGCAAAAATCCGTTTATTTAGAGGTTCCGTTTCATGTATCGTCTGTTTTTTCTCATCTTGACCTTACGTGCGCGCTGTGTTATACTGTATCTGCGCATCGCGGTGCGCTTCATTGACCCAATCCGGAGGTATGGATTCTATGGTATACACCAGACGCTATCATTCCCCTCTCGGCGAGATTCTTCTTGCCGCGGACGACTGCGGGATCTGTGGACTGTGGTTTGACGGACAAAAATATTTTGCCCGCACCCTATCAGCCGATGCCATCGTATGCAGCACGCCCATGCTGGACATGGCGGTACGCTGGCTCACACTCTATTTCGCCGGACATAATCCCGATTTTCTGCCGCCTCTCCATCCGACAGGAACACCGTTTCAGCAGGCGGTGTGGAAGATTTTACTGCGAATTCCCTATGGACAGACTGTCACCTACGGTGCGATTGCCCGAGAGCTTGCCGTCATGCGAGGGAAGAAAGCCATATCTGCCCAGGCAGTAGGCGGCGCGGTCGGACGCAACGGGATCGCCATCCTCATCCCGTGTCATCGCGTCGTTGGCTCCAACGGCAGTCTAACCGGATACGCAGGCGGATTAGAGCGAAAGCGTGAACTTCTCACCCTGGAGGGCTTGGATACCACAAAGCCTATCGTTTCCGGAGAAAACATAGTGCCCTAATGCGTTTTGCGTAAAAAAATCATGGCTTTATGAGCCATCGGCGTAAAAACATTCGGCGTTTTGTGGGAACACTTACCGCTAAAAGCTGAGATGGCTTCACACTGTCCTTTGCGATGGATGATGGATACAGCAGGATACCAGAAATAAATACATGACACCCTTGTCCTATCCCGTCATGGGAGAGGGTCGGGGTGTTTTTTCACTGTGGGAGCGCATTTCTACCAATGTGTCCGGAAATATGCATATGGCATTGAAAGGGCGCGTTGGATTCCCTTTCGCATCGCTCAGCAAACAATTTTCATCGGGTATTCCGTAAGCTCCGGAACAGAGTGGCAGATCATTCGGGTGGCGGAGAGAATGTAGCGGCAGTCTGTCATGAATGTATGCTCCCCGGCAATATACTGGGCGTGATAGGTTTCCAAATCCCATGTCTCTCGCGGAATCGGCGCGGTGCCGTCGAAGGTATCCATATATGCAGCAAAGAGCGGATGGAGCGTATGCTCATAGACCCGGTGTCCGTGAATATCACCGTCATAGAGATCGTTGTGGACATAGGTGAAGCTGTCCGCGGTATAGTGGATCACGGCACCCAGCGCAAACCACTGTCTCGGTGTCGCCACGCCCTTCTTCTGGAGCCGTTTGATCACCTTGTATAAATGGCGTCTGGCATTCAGCGCGTTGTGTCCGTGCATAAACCGATGCTGCATGGAGCCGCGCGTGTATGTAAACGGATTGATGTCCGGTTCGATACAGCCGAACAGGAACATCCGTCTGCACAGCGCATTCGGATGCATCCCCTCGTTCTCCAGTAAATAGTTGCCAAGTAGCCGGTGATCGATCCCTCTCATCTGTGATTTCCTCTTCCCTTTTTCCCGATTTTGCGCCAATACCGTACGCCTGTGCAAATTTGCAATGACATGGAGATTCTTTTTCCGATCCCGTCACACCGCAAGTGTATACAGCCGCTGTAGTTTCCTGCCCGCGCGTCCCCGTTCCACTGAAGGAGCAGTATGGCAAATGCAGCACAGTGAATATCTATACATAGTATATAACGGAATCTGCCATTTGTCAAGAACGTGTGGCATGGATAAGCCGTGTAACACAAAAAGACCGCCCTCTATGCCGCATCACTAGGCAGCGAGAA
>CAVIKO010000001.1:50710-99363 GCA_963643035.1 bacterium | reverse complement strand
GTTTATAGGCGCACACACGCATATATACGCTATAAACTCTATAATACGTATAGTTATATAGGTTTTTTCGCAATTTTGTTACAAACGGAGGATTTATGCTCGAAAGCTATTATGAAAACAGGCTGCGGCTGAAAATAAAAGCCCTTAAATGCGGCGCGTTATGCCTGAAGTTTGTAAGTCCCGGATACACTGGTGTGTCGGACAGAATCATACTTTTACCCGGTGGAAAGCTGATTTTTGTTGAAATGAAAAAGCCCGGCGAAAAGGAACGCAGCAGACAGAAGTATGTTCAATCAGTGCTTCGTAGATTAGGCTTCGACGTGTTTTCGGCGGTAGACAGCGATGACAGGATTGATGAAGTCGTGGAAAGGTGTAGAGAGGTGATGGGGCAATGAAAGACTACAATCCGTATCCATATCAGAAATATTGTTCCGACCGAATTGTAAATGATACGGCAGTCGGCTTATTCCTTGATATGGGTCTTGGTAAAACGGCAATTACACTCAGTGCAATTAAGGAGCTGAGGTACTATCGGTGGTGTGTTTACAAGGTTTTAATTATCGCGCCTAAAAAGGTAGCGGAAAGCACTTGGACCAGTGAAGCGTCAAAATGGGTTCAGCTACACGATCTTAAATTTTCGCTTGTACTTGGCTCAGCGCAGAAACGTGTTGCCGCACTGGAAACAGAGGCGGACGTTTATATCATCAACCGTGAAAATGTAACTTGGCTCGTTGAATATTACGGGCAAAGCTGGCCCTTTGACATGGTGGTTATCGATGAGTCTTCCAGCTTCAAAAATCATCAGGCAAAGCGTTTCAAAAGTTTAAAAATGGTGCGCGGGAAAATCAGCCGAATTGTTGAGCTGACTGGTACTCCCTGCTCCCGCAGTCTCATGGATTTATGGGCGCAGGTGTATTTGCTCGACAAGGGCAAGCGGCTTGGCAGGACAATAAGCTCTTACAGGGACGCATTCTTTGTGCCGGACAAGCGTAACCAGACAACAATATTTTCGTATGCACCACGCGACGGTGCAGAAGAACAAATCTATGAGGCTATCGCTGATATATGCGTGAGCATGAAATCGGAAGACTACCTTTCGCTTCCTGAGCTTATGTACGAAGATGTTCCGGTTGTCCTCGATACGGTATCGCAGAAAGCGTACAAGCAGTTGGAGCGCGATGCTCTGCTACAAGTAGCGGAGGATGAGGTTGTCACAGCCGGAACTGCCGCAGTGCTATCGGGTAAGCTCTTACAGCTCTGCAACGGTGCTGTGTACAACGAAAATGGCGGCGTAACGGAGGTTCATGACTGTAAGATTGAGGCGTTGCTTGAAACAGTTGAACAGCTTGGCGGGCAGCACGCTCTCATCTGCTACAATTTCAAGCACGACCTTGACAGACTTTTGACTGCTCTCCGCCCTCTCGGACTCAATGTACAAGTGTATCACGGCAAAGATGAGGAAGATGCATGGAATGCGGGTGAGATTGACCTACTGCTGATCCAACCCGCAAGCTGTGGATATGGCTTGAATCTTCAGCAAGGTGGTCATCATGTTATATGGTTTGGGTTGACTTGGTCACTCGAACTATATCAGCAGACGAATAAGAGGCTACACAGGCAGGGACAGCCTTACCCGGTCATCGTACATCATTTGGTGGTTAAGGGTGGAGTTGACGAGGACGTTATTAAAGCTCTCAGCCGAAAAGAGGATACACAGGAAAGTCTAATGCAGGCTCTTAAAGCAAGAATTCAGAAAGCGAGGGAAAATGTATGACAATCGAGGAATTGTCACAGCTGTACTACCTGAATCGTGAAATTGAGATGGACAAGAACCGTCTTGCAAATCTCGAAAGCATCGTTACGTCCGCCTCTTCTCCTGAACTGTCGGGAATGCCGCGCGCTCCGGGAGCAAATGACAAGGTAAGCCGATATGTTGCAGAAATACTCGACTTGCAAGCTATCATCGCGGCAAAACAATTGCAATGCATCCATGAACGTAATCGGCTTGAAAGGTACATAGCTGACATACCTGACAGCCTCACACGGCAAATCTTCCAGTGCCGCTTCTGTGAGGGAATGTCATGGCGTCAAACCGCGTGCAGTGTCGGAAACGGCGATATGGCAGAAGACAGTGTGAAGAAAACCTGCTACAGATATCTTTCAAGAACAAACGCTGAAGAAAAATCATGAAAAAGCAAAACCTGTCCCCCTTTGTCCCGAATACCTGTGATACAATGATACCGTGGATTCCTGACAAGTAATTGTCGGATACCGCTTATACACCCCGAAACGACTTCGGGGTATATCTATTTTAGGGAAAGGAGGCGGGAATGTCATGTACCGACAGACACGCAATTACGAAAACATTAATAAAGGCGTATTCGACGGAGTTGGTGCGTATGGAATTCCCCGCCTCACTCCTTCAGATTGCACGGTCGATGAGTTCATCGGCTTTAATTATGCAAAATCCTGTAAGCATCCCGAAAACAAGGGTGTCCATTTTTTCGTCGATGACTATCAGTTTTTACGATGCTGGACCAATCCTGAAGCGTATCTGGGATTGCTCCGACAGTTTAAATGTGTATTCACACCTGATTTTTCAACATATACAGATTTCCCGCTTGCTATTCAGATTTATAACCATTACCGCAAGCACTGGCTCGGCGCGTACTGGCAGGCGAACGGGATAAATGTGATTCCAACAATCAGTTGGAGCAGTAAAGAAAGTTTTGACTGGTGTTTTGATGGCGAACCTATCGGCGGGTGCGTTGCAGTATCTTCGGTAGGCACGCAGGTTAACAAAGATACCGCTCGTTTGTTTGCAGTTGGATACGCAGAAATGCTGGCGCGTCTTCAGCCAAAGATGATTTTCTTCTATGGGATCATCCCGGATGGTTGCGACGGAAACATTTTCCCGCTCACAGCATTTCAGGAAAAATTCAGAAAGATGAGGTACTAAAATGGGCGGCAGAGGTTCAAGCAGCGGTATGACGTCCGGTGCGTCATTGGCACCGCAGCAAACTATAGCAAGTCCGCGTACATATGTCAAGCTCACGCAAAAAGAGGTTGACGACATGGCACAGACGCAAAGCAGTCAATACGATATAAATACAAGGCTGGCAATCAATCAGTATATTCGCGAGGATACGCAGGCAAACGGGTTTACCATATCACAGAATCTCAATCATGCACTTGAAAATGATATGCCGCTTAACGCAACAGAGCAGTATGTTTATTCTCACCTGCTATCGGCGATGCACGACATAGGAAAAGATACAGTGCTGGTGCGCGCCGCGCATAAAGATTTTCTTGAGGCTCTTGGTGTAAAGAATTATCAGAATATGAGTGACGCACAGCTTAACGCGGCAATCACAGGAGCGGTATATCAGGAAAAGAAATTCGTTTCAGCGGCTTTCGACCCGAATAAAAATCCGTTTATGTCAGGCTATGCGTCAGGCGGTAGAGAGGTCTATATCAATATCAAAGCTCCGTCTGATACAAAGTGTGTGCTTGGTAATGTAAAGCAGTCCGAAGCGATTCTGTCTCCGGGTGTAAAATTCAAAGCAACCGGCGCACATTTCGATGGTACATATGCATATCCGCGCGCGGGTGGAAGACTTCCCCGCGTTATAATCGACGTTGAAATCATTCACTAAGGGAGGTGGCAGATTTGGCAAAGCAGAAAACTAAGAACATATCCGGTGAGGAACGATTTGTAGCGACCGCTAAAGGCGTAACGCTTTTAAAGCCGGGCGGCAATAAAAGTTCCGTGAAAAAGAAAGCCGGCACCTCAAAGGGAGGCAAGTAAAGTGGGAGGCAGAGGATCAAGCAGCGGTATGACAGGCACGCCGCCTACACCGAAGGTATCTACCCCGTCGGGTTTCACGTTGGCTGATGTTCAGGCTATGGATGACCAACAGCTTCATGATTTTCTTATAAACGTGAACGACACAGATATTCCGGCATTTTTGAATCAGACAACTCATCTACAAAAAATGATATACGGACTCGGCATGAACGATAAACCGGAAATCGTAGATGCGGCAACATTTAAGCAACTTACAACAGGTCCGGGCGCACTGAAACCAATATATCGAACGGTCAATGATACGACAGTAAACGGCATTCCCGTAATCGCGCAGGATATTTGCGATATGCTGACAGATGGTGATACAACCTATGTTGGCGTCGGTATTCACGGAGACGGACTGTATTTTTCCGACAATCTTTCCGGCTCAAAAGCATATGGTGACAGCACCGGTAAAACGGTTGGTGCTGTGCTGAACAAAAAGGCGAAAGTGATTTCTGAAAAGCAGCTGAGGTCACTTTATGACAATTTCGTAAAAGCTCATCCCCAAAGCCGCAAAGCTCTCGGATTTGCCCGTTCAAAGAGCTATCACGACAGCTTGAGTCAATTTGCATTAACGCAAGGCTATAATGTAATTTCCTCTCAGCAGTCCAGCCGTGAGGTGTATTACACTGTGCTTGACCGCAGTGTTTTGACTATGACGCGCAATCATTATTAAGATTTGTAACGATTCGGCTTGATTTTTCAAGTCAATTGTGATATACTAAACATGGAGACAAAGGAGGTCTTATCATGGCTGACAAACACAATCCCGCAGACATCAACAAAAAGCTGAAGAACCTTACCGCTGAACAGGCAAAAGCGTTTGGAAAGGCACTCGGCGACTCCAATTCCGTCTATATCCGCGCTGAAAAAGCGAGAAAAGCTGACAAGAAATCTCCAACTAAGAAATCCGGCAAGTAAACATATGGCAATTCAAGCCTTCACCGTTCATATTCAGGTGAGGGCCTTTCTTATGCCAATTTTTAAGAAACAGGAGGTGCGTGCCTTGCCAAAGAAAACACAGGAAAATCGGAATATGTCAGGGCTGCGTCCTCTTGACACACTTTCCGAAGAAGAAGCGTTTGCAATCCGCTCCAAAGGCGGCAGGGCAAGTGCGGCAAAACGCGAAGAAGAAAGAACGCTCAAATCAATCATCCGTAAAATCATGGATGCTCAGCCGGAATTATCAGCAGAGGAAGACGCATTGCTCATTCGCATGGGTATCAGTAAAGAAAAGATAGATAACTTCACGCTTGGTGTGCTTCAGCAGGTCAAAAATATGCGTGAGGGTGGTCTTGGCGCGTTTGAGATGCTTATGGAGCAAGGCGGTTATATTGATCGGACAGATACGAATGCGGAAAGTCCCGTGACAATCATCAACGATATTCCAGTTCCGAAGGAGTAACCGTATGGCTGGGGAACTTACAAAACTGCAAAAGCTGTTCGTTGATTATTATCTCGACACAGAAAATGAAATCAAAGCCGCGATTTTAGCAGGATATAGCTATAAGAAAGCATCACTCTGTGGGAAGAAGAATCTCGAAAACCCACGTGTATCCCACGAAATCGAAGTACGTCGTGAAGAACGCGCTACACGGAAAAATGTTGTTGCGGAAACTGCGAGCGTAACTAAACTGACTGATGTAATTGCACCCGCTTTTTATACAGTTCATTGGGATATCATCAAGGGTAAGCATACTTACTATGATTTGTTCGGCGGCAGAGGCTCAACAAAGTCTTCTTTCATCGGCACTGAGATTGTGCTCGGCATTATGTCTGATCCGCTTGCTAACGCTATCATATACCGCAAAGTCGGCAACACGATTGGTAACAGCGTGTACGAACAGATATTATGGAGCATCGAGGCTCTTGGCATGCGGCACCTGTGGAAAGCACGTACAAGTCCGCACAGCTTTACGTATCTGCCAACGGGACAAGTCATCAAATTTCGCGGTTTGGACAAGGCGAAGAAAACGAAGTCTATCAAAATTGCAAAGGGCTATTTCAAATTTCTCTGGTTTGAGGAACTTGATGAGTTTTCAGGCGAGGAAGAAATACGTTCTGTACAGCAGTCTGTGCTTCGCGGCGGGACGAAATTCGTTGTATTCAAGTCGTTCAACCCGCCGATAAGCAAGTCAAACTGGGCAAATCAATACGTTCTGACACCGCGCAAAGATGCACTGCGGCACAAATCGTGCTATTTAGACGTTCCGGTAGAATGGCTTGGACAACAGTTTCTTGACGACGCAGATTTTCTCAAAGAAACAAATCCGCGTGCATATGAGCATGAGTATCTAGGTGAGGCAATCGGAACAGGCGGAGAGGTTTTTGACAATCTTGATGTCCGGGAAATTCCAGATGATATGGTCAAGTCATTCGACCATATTTACATGGGCATTGACTGGGGCTGGTACCCCGATCCGTTCCATTGGGCGAAAATGCACTACGACGCCGCACGTCTGACGCTATACATTTTTGATGAGTATCGTGCGAACAAGGAAAGCAATCAAGCAACATGGTATGCACTGCAAACTAAAAAAGGCGTTACAGGCGACGACTTGATTACAGCCGACAGCGCAGAACCCAAAAGCGTTGGAGACTACCGCGAATACGGCGCATTCTGTCGTCCGGCAGTCAAGGGTCCGGATTCCGTTCGGTACGGTATCAAATGGCTTCAATCCTTACGTTCCATCGTGATTGATCCGGTACGTTGTCCGGCTACAGCGCAGGAATTTCAGAATTATGAGTACGAGCGGACGGCAGACGACGAAGTTGTAAGCGGCTACCCGGACGCGAACAACCACTCCATTGACGCCGTTCGGTATGCGATGGAACGCGTATGGAGACGAAAAGGACAATAAATGACAATTAACATTCTTGGTACGGAGTATACCATTACTAAAAAGAAATACACCGAAGAAGAGGCGTTTGCAAGACGTTCAATTGACGGCTTCTGCGATTCGTTCACAAAGCAAATCGTCTACTGCGATATGTCTACATATAAAGACTGGGAGTACGAGCTTCCCGAAACCGTTGCGGCGTGTGAAAAGCATTGCATCCGGCATGAGATTGTTCATGCGTTTCTAAGCGAAAGCGGTCTGGCGGATAGTTCTTTTCCATATGACGGCGCATGGGCAGGCAACGAAGAAATGGTTGACTGGATTGCATCGCAAGGTCCGAAAATCTATGCCGCATGGGCGCAGGCAGGCGTGATTTGACACAAGGCAGGTGATGGCATATCATTTTATCTGATATTTTTAATAAGCTCATGAGGGTGGTGAGAAAAATATTACCATATAAAAACATCGAAACCGTTGAACATATTGAAAGCCCGCTCTCGTCCGAAATGACGAACGCTATGAATTTATGGTATGACATGTACCTCAATCAGTCTCCTTGGTTAAGTGAGGCTGGTATTGTATCACTGAATCTACCGGGATTAATATGCTCTGAAATAGCTCGTGGCGTTACCATAGAAATGAAATGCAACATCACAGGACCGGCAGACGCGAACGGTGAGAAAACATCAAATCCGCGCGCAATTTACCTTGCACAGGAATTTGAAAAGCTCATGACTGTGCTGCGTTCAAAGTTGGAGCAGGGATGTGCAGCGGGAGGTATGGCAATCAAACCGTACCCGCGAGACGGGCATATTTATTTTGATTTCAACATGGCATGGGGACTCTACCCTATTGCATTCGGAGATGACGGTGTTCTGACAGATGTAATCTTTAGAGATTCGTTCACCGAGGGAAAAACAGTCTACACACGACTTGAACGACACACAGTTTCCGGTTCCGACGTAAAAATCACACAGCGAGCTTTCAAATCGGAAACGCGAGACGCTCTCGGTATAGAAATTCCGTTATCATCTGTTGATGCGTGGCAGAGTCTCGTGCCTGAAGCAGTTGTAAAAGACAGTGAAGGTCCGCTTTTCGGATGGTTTAAAACCGCAAGTGCGAACAGCATTGATGTAGATAGCCCCATGGGTGTTTCTGTTTATGCCAAAGCTGTTGACAGCATAAGAGAGGCAGACAAGCAATATTCGCGCCTTTTGTGGGAATTTGAAGGCTCAGAGCTTGCTGTGGATGTTGATCCGTCAGTCTTGCGACCCAAAAAGGACGGCAAAGGACAAGAGATGCCTAAGCTCAATCAGCGGCTGTTTCGTGGCGTTGACCTCGGAACGGACGATAATTATCACGTTTTCAATCCTGCTATTCGTGACGCATCGCTCGTAGCCGGATTGAATCAGATTTTAATACGAGTTGAGGACCTGTGCGGTTTGGCGCGCGGAACTCTCACAGACGTCAATCAAGAAGCACGCACGGCAACCGAAATACGCCACATGCGGCAGCGGACTTACGTAACTATTGCAGACAACCAAAAAGTCTTAGAGCATTGTCTACGTGACGTTATCCGCACAATGGACAAGTACGCGACGATTTATCATCTTGCTCCACAAGGTGAGTATGAAGTTTCCTTCGACTGGGATGATTCCGTGCTTAATGATACATCGCAACAACTTGCCGAACGGTTGGAACTTCATTCTGCCGGACTTTTGAGTGATACTGAATTGCGGCAGTGGTATTTCGGTGAAACAGAAGCGCAAGCTGCGGCGGCTATGGAAAAACTTCGTGCGGAACAGCTCTCAAAAGCTGCTGCAATGATTCCCGGCTTGAATATTTCTCAGTAAGGCGGTGATCTGCTGTGCTGAAAGATAAAGACCTTGAAACAGCAGTTGACGCGATACTGGAACGATTTGAAGAAATCAATCTGTACTTCATAAGGCAAGCTGCCGAACAAATAAGGCAAATTGGGGGGCTTACGCAGTCAAGTATAAATCGGCTGAATATTATGGCGGGACTGCGATCCGACGTCAAGGCTATCACTTCTGCCCTCTCAAACGCGGCTAAATTAAGTATTAAAGATGTACAACGCCTGTATCGTAAAGCTGCGGAAGGAACATACACCGACTCTCGATTCACAGCAGCGTATGTTGACGATAAGCCGCCCGTTGAAGCGCAGGAACGAATTGAAAGGCTCACACAGTCTATAAGCGAACAGACAGCTGATACTATGACGAATATCTCAAATACAACCGCTGTATCAGATGTGTATAAATCCGCCGTCGATGATGCTGTCCTTTCTGTCGCTTCCGGTTTGACTGATTATAAATCGGCTACACGTCGAGCGGTTCAGCGCATTGGGTACAATGGATTGCAGGTACAGTACGAAAGTGGTTATCATCGGAGACTTGATACTGCATTACGGCAGAACATTATTGACGGTGCCAATCAAATATCTCAGCAAAGTGCAAAAATTATGGGTGAAGAGCTTGGCTACAACGCCTATGAAATCTCAGCTCATGCAAACAGTGCGCCTGACCATGAACCGGTTCAGGGGCATATTTTTTTGCTTGCAGAATTTGAAAAAATACAGTCCGGTCAAAATTTTGTTGATATAAATGGTATCAGTTACACAGGATTTCCGAGAAAAATCGGTGAATGGAACTGTGGTCACATGGCTCTTCCGTTTGATACCCGATATTCTGTTCCGGCATATACGGCTGAACAGCTACAAGAGTGGGCAAAGCTCAACCGCAAAGGCTGTGACATTGACGGCAGACACTACAGTAATTATGAGGCTTCACAGCTCATGCGCAAGATAGAGACTGAGATTCGGCGACAAAAAGATACCGCTGTGGCTGCTCAAACAGCAGGTGATGATGTTCTCAGGCGAAATTGTCAGCGAAAAATCAATGCTCTCAGCGCAAAGTATTCGCAAATCGCAAAGCTGTCCGGCTTGCCGACAAAACGCCAGCGTATGACAGTGGAGGGATTCAAAGCTATAAAAATAAATTAAGGAGTATAAACCTATGGGAAATAACACTTTTTTCGACCTCTGTAAGCGAGAGGTTGTCGAGTACTTCAACCAGCATGCCGACAAAACCGACCAGAAAAAGATTACTGAAGATGATGTCTTCATCGTTTGGGCATGTAAAATTCTTCAGAATAACAAAGCTCTTGTGAGCACAACGGTTCCTGACGGTATGTATTATGAAGTCACGTATGACGGCGACAAACAGCAAGCATATGTGGACGTCTACAAGAAATGGCAAAACTATTCAGTCATTGTTTAAGTTATCAATGGCAATTCGCCTGTGATATAAATACCCGGTGTTGCAGGGAAATAAATGCGACAGCATCACAACCGCAGAGTGGCTGCGGAAATAAAAATTAAATCTATGATGGCAAAGAAAAGGAGAACAACATGGAATTTTTAAAAACACTTTTCGGCAACGGTGAGTCTCTGACATACGACCAGCTTGCTGAAAAAATCAAAGCCGCTAAGCTCAATGTCGTCAATATTGCAGACGGCTCATATGTCAGCCGTACAAAGTTCGACGACAAAGTAAACACACTTACACAGCAGGTCACTGACTTAAATGGTCAGCTCACGCAAAGAGACGCCGATATGGCTGACCTTAACACGAAGCTGACTGCGGCGCAAGTTGACGCAACAAAGCTGGGTGAAGTGCAGCAGTCTTTCAATGACCTACAGACCAAATACAATGCGGATAAGCAGGCGTATGAGAGAAAGCTCTCTCAGCAGTCCTACGACTTCCTTCTCCGCGAAAAGGCAAGCGGTCTGAAATTCACATCCCCCGCCGCAAAGCGTGACTTCATCCGCGAAGCAACCGACAAGGAGTTCAAAATCGACGGAGAGAATCTGCTGGGTTATGATGACTTCGTAACCAAGTATAAGGCAGATAACCCCGGCGCAGTAGCAGAGGATAAACCGGATGGACAGGCTACACCTCCTGCGCCGGCACCTAACATCGTTCTTCCCGGAACTCAACCGTCAGGCGGCGAAAAAAGTGTTTTCGGCTTTCAGTTCAATGGTGTTCGTCCGAAAACAAAAGAAGATTAAAACTAATATCAAAAATCCCGTAAATGGGTAGAAAGGTAACAAAATGGCAGCTATTAACTATGCGGCACAGTACGCCAGCGAACTTGCGCAGGCATACCCCTATGTGCTGAACTTCGGCGCACTGTACGCAACCCCCAACAACCATCGTTATCGTATGGGTGACGACGGAAAGACCGTTTATATTCCCACCATTTCCACAACCGGACGCGTTGATTCCAGTCGTGACTCCATCGCAATGGCAACACGCAATTATGATAACGCGTGGGAACCCAAGGTACTGAGTAATCAGCGTAAGTGGTCTACTCTTGTTCATCCGAAAGACATTGACCAGACTAACGCTGTCGCATCGATTCGTAACATCACTCAGGTGTACAACGAAGAGCAGAAATTCCCCGAAATGGACGCCTACTGCATTTCCACGCTCTATGCGGAATGGACTGCGCAGGGTATGACAGCAGACACTACGGCTCTTACTGCCGCAAACATTCTTACCGTGTTTGATTCGCTCATGCTCAACATGGACAATGCACGCGTACCTGCAAACGGCAGAATCCTGTATTGCACGCACGAGGTTAAAATGCTCCTTAAGCGCGCAACTGATATTGCTCATGAGTATGACGTGCTCGACGGACGCACTGTCGTCAACCGCAATATCTCTCGTCTTGATGAGGTTGAGGTTATCGGTGTTCCCGCAACATTGATGAAAACTCTCTATGACTTTACTACGGGTTGGGCTGTCAAGTCGAATGCGCAGCAGATTAATATGTTCCTTGTGCATCCTACCGCAGTCATCACACCTGTAAGCTACGAGCTTGCACAGCTTGATCCTCCGTCTGCAATTACTGAGGGAAAGTACATCTACTTCGAAGAATCCTTTGAGGACGTATTCATTCTCAATAGGAAAAAGGATGCGCTTCAGTTCAACGTCACTGCTGCAACTCCCCCTCAGGACACTGACGACAATTCGGGGGAATAATCGCCGATAGCAAATTATCGGGGCTGACTATCGGCACACTGTCATTAACTCCCGAATTCGGTCCGGATCAGCGCAGTTACACAGTGGCTACCAGTAACGCCACCAATAAAGTAACAGCAAAAAGCGATGATAATACTGCGGTCATCTTAATCACGCTGAATAATTCGTCAGTCACAGACGCGCTCATTGAGAACGGTACCCCCGTGACGTGGGCGTCCGGTACAAATGTGTTGGCTGTTACAGTATCAGAGGACGGTAAAAAGCCTACTGAATACGTGATAACGGTCAACAAGACCTGACGGGAGGCGTAAATGGCACACGATTTATATCTTACCTATCAGGAATACAGGAGCTACGGCGGCGAACTGTCAGAAACTGTGTTCATTCTGCTTGAATTTAAATCAAGAAAGCGCATTGATTATCTGACAGATTCACGCGTTCAGAATATGACAGCTGTACCCGCCGCTGTCAAGCTCTGCATGTATGTTTTGATAGGTATGGAGTCGTCGGTTGGCAGGAGCGAACAAGCCACGTCGCCGTCCGTCTCCTCATTCAATACAGACGGATACTCTGAAACATATAGTCAGGCTATGGATGCAGACACTGCAAGCGAACAAATGGACGCACTAACCAAAGAGTATCTTTACGGTGAAAAGGATGATAACGGCACACCTCTGCTTTATAGGGGGCTTGACCTATGAAGCTGTGTAACGAAACAATTACAGTCTATAACGCAAAACTGAATCAGGAAACCGGGGATGACGTGTATTATCGCACCGTTATCTCCGGTGTTTCATGGTTCTGCGAAATCGCGTCAAACGTCGATGGCAAGGGGCTAACGGCAGCGAATAAATTTGTTATTCGTATTCCTATAGATGCTGATTGTGGCGGCAAAAGCTATATTCCTAAATTAGCATTTGAGCAAAGCGATTCACCCGACAGCTATTTTACGCTGGGAGAGGGAGACATTATCGTTCACGGTATTGCAGCAGAACTCACGCCGCGTCCTGCCGAGCTGCATGAGAAGTACAGTGAGGTCGTTACCATTCTCGGCGTAACCGATAACAGACGCGGTCAACACGGCAAGCATTGGAAGGTGGTGGGAGCTTAATGGCTTTTGTAAAAGTTTCGGTTCATTTTTGTCTTGAAACCGGAGATGCGCTTTTGCAGAAATGCGGACTTGAAAAAGGCGGCAGAGTTCAGAAAGCAATTGACAATGCTGTTATTCGACACGCAATTCCATATTGCCCCATGGACACCGGAACACTTGCCCGCAGTCCATATTCAGCAAGTACACCCGGCAAGGTGGTGTATCCCGGACCGTATGCTCGATATCTATACTATGGTAAGGTTATGGGGCCGAACATACCGATATTTGAAGACGACAGCGGAGAGCCTACACGTTTCTTTTCTCCAAAAGGCAAGAAGAAGCATCTTACCGGAGCGGAGCTTAAATATCGGACGGATAAAAATCCTCTTGCCGGCTCCTTCTGGATTGAACGCATGAAAGCGGATCACATGGATGATATTTCGAAGGAGGCGCAGAACAATGTCAAACGAAGTGACTAATATTGAGCACCTTCGCAGTTGGTTACGAAATTGCCCTGCACTTTCAAGAAAAAATCGATTCCGGGTTGACTATCTTGCAAAATCCCCGACAGAGTATGCGCTTTATTCCGTACCAACAACAATTGCCTATCGCGAAAACGTACTCGGAGAAGAAGTTCCGAGAGAAATTCAGACGCTTGATTTTATTTTTGCTTCAAAAGAGCAATACGGTTCGGACGCACGTCAAAATGCCGCTAATCTCGGTTTTTATGACTCCGTTATCGGATGGATTATTGAGCAAAATTCCTCACGAAATTTCCCCGAAATCAATGAGGGGCAGGTAAAATCTATTGTTCCGACTTTGACGCAGTATGTTGCAGATGCGGACAGCGACAGCGCAAAATACCAGATTCAAATTAAAATGACTTATCGAAGAAGATAAGTCGGAAAGGATTACATAATGGCAAAACTTGACAGAAACAGAAATATGTATTTCGCGTCGTTCGATAAAACGGCGTGGGAAGTTCTCGGCAAGGATAATGATGACCTCAGCAAGGAACTTAATCCTGATACAGAGACATCGAAAAATGTACTTGGAGAGGCGACCTTTAAACACAACGGCTATGAACCGGAAGTAAGTGTTGATCCGTACTATGCAGATGAAGATTCTGCGCTTTATGAAAAGCTCAAAGCGGCAGCAGTTCAGGAAAAGTACGGTGACGCAGATATCAAGGGCTATTTCGTTGAGGCTGTATTTGACGGCACAGATGCCGCTAAGACAGCTGGTAAGCTCACGGGTACAGGTTATCAGCGTGAGGCGTATCTCGTGCCTCAGTCTACTGGCGGTGACACTGCGGGCTTTGCAATCCCGTTTACGGTCAACCCTGTCGGACCTATGACGGAAGTAACCGTAGTTTACACTCTCGCGACCAGAGAGGTTACTATCACTGCAAAAACTGGCGGCTGATATATTAAGTAGCGTAACAGATGAAAATGGAGGGCGATGAAATATTCGCCCTCTTATATTTTATAACCACGTAGGAGGTTACATAATGGCAAAAATATTGCACGGTATCGTTGATGACGGTACGCGAGAAATCCCGCTCGTAAACAAGTATGGTAAGACTATCTGCACGGTTTATATGCGCCCGGCAGATTTTTCTATCGTTGACCGATATAATGCGCTCATGCAGAATTTCGGTGACGTCGTTAAACCGCTTACCGATCTCTCGATTCGCAATGACGGCACCGCAGAATTTGAGCAGGACTGGCGGGTTTTAAAAGCTGTAGAAGTTAATTTAAAGCAGAAAATCAACGAGCTGTTTGATTTTGATGAAGCTGACGCGATTTTTGCAAAGCGTAATCCTTTTTCTTCTGTCGGGGGTGAGTTTTTCTGTCTCAAAGTTCTGACCGCACTCGGCGGAGTCATCACAGAAGCGATTGAGGAAGAAGCAGAGCTGTCCCACAAACGCATGGACAAATATCTGCACGACATCGAAATCAAACCTGATAAGGCGGCTGAGAATGCTGGGGCAGTTACCAACAACGCTTGAAATAAGTGGTAAAAAATACGAAATCAGAACAGATTTCCGAAATGTACTCTCGATAATCAGCGCGTTTAATGACGACGAACTTCAGGACAACGAAAAAATATATATCTGTCTAAAACGTCTTCTCATCGACTTTGACAGTCTGCCCACGGAGCTGTACGGCGAAGCCTACACTGCCGCGACGCAGTTCATTGAGTGTTTCAGGTCAAATGACCGTCCCGGTCCTAAAGTCGTCAACTGGGAAAAAGATGAAAATTTAATTTTCGCCGCGATAAACAAAGTAGCTGGGCAAGAGGTTCGCATGTTGGATTATCTGCATTGGTGGACATTTCTCGGCTTTTTCCAGTCAATCAGTCATGAGGATCTTATCGGACTCATCATGACGATCAGGCAAAAACGCGCTAAGGGAAAAAAGCTCGAAAAGAACGAGCAGGAATTCTTCAACGCAAACAGGTCATTATGTGAGATAGGCGCAGTAAAAAATCGTAAAAAAGATGCTGAAGATTATCTCGCGGCACTATACGAAGAACTTTCAGGAGAGGAGTGATTTTTGATGGCAGGCAACAATGATGGCTCTGTAATAATTGACACAGAACTGGATAACTCGGGTTTTGATAAAGGCTCTCAGAAATTACTTGACGCCGTGAAAGATTTAACCGGAGCTGTGGACAACCTTGGGGATAACATGATGCGTTCATTCCAAACCATCATTCCGGTTTTACAGAGTATAGGCACAGCTGTGTCGCAAACACATTCTGACATTGCTTCATCTGCTGACGAAGTTGTTTCCGCTGAACAAGGTGTTACGGACGCCGCTAAAAAGACAGCATCCGCGATGGCAGAACAGCAGGAAGCAATTCATTCCTCAACAGACGGCATGGCATCTTCAATCGACGATACCGCGTCAGCTATGGAGCAGCAAAACAATGCCGCTGAGAGTGCTTCAATGACGTTCCGAACAATGGGCAATGAAGTAATCAACCTGAATAAGGAGTCTGCCTCATTTGCAACCGTAATGGAACGCTTGGCTGCAAGTGTAAGAAACGGATTCACAACCGGTTCTTCTGTTGTAAATTTCAAAGCCCAACTTGATAAAGCTGACGCAAAAGCACAGGAATTTGAGGACCATCTCAATGATTTCGCTAACACGGATATTCCTACTGACGATTATAAATGGCTGACTGTAGAGCTTGATAAGGCGAAAAATGCTCTGAATCAGCTCATTGAGCGTCAAGGGAAGATGCGTGATCTCGGAGTAAAAGAAAACTCCAAACAATGGCAGAATCTTTCCTACAGCATTGAGCAGGCAAAAGCTCAGATAAGTGACTATGAAGCGGATATGGCTGATATGCGTTCAGACGGAACAGCATTCATTAAGGGGGCTGACACTGCCGAATATCAGCAAATGCGCGCACAGTTAGAGCAGGCAAAAGCCGTTTTGGAGCAAAACAAAGCTCTAATTGACGCAGAAGCAATCTCTCAGGCGCAATTAAATGTTCAGGTTGCGCAGGAAGCTGTTGCGGCAGCAAAAACAACCTCAGAACGACAAGCAGCACTTGAACGCTTGCGTGCGGCGCAAATCGAATTAAACAACTTAGCGGCTCAATCCTCTGCAAAAGCGAAATCCCCGGATGGTGCGGCGGTATCGGGATGGCAAAAGTTCAGAAATGTCATGGCGTCCGTTGCCAAAGCTGCACTTCAGGCTTCTGCGGCTATCGCAAAGGTTTCTGTAAAAGCTCTTGCGGTGGGTATTAAGGCAAGCTACACGGCGATTAAGGGACTTGGCACAGCACTGAAAAGTCTGATAGGGCTTCTCGGAAAAGCTACGGCAAAGATGAAGTCCTTCGGAAAAAGCAGCAGAAACATGGGTAGGAATGCCGGAGGTTTATCTTCAATTTTCTCAAACCTCAAATCCATGCTGGCATTTTCTCTCATCCATAAAGCAATCTCGGCAATCACAAAAGAGGTTTCTGAGAGCATCGGTATGCTGGCTCGCTATTCTGCTGAATTTAATGCCGCGATTTCCAATATTATTAACAGCATAAAAGCTCTTGCAGGAAATATCACCGTAACGCTCAGTGGGGTGATTACTGCCGTCGAACCTATTCTGACGCAGATTATTGACACGCTGTCGCAGGCGGTTACATACCTCAATGCCTTTTTCGCAAAATTACAAGGCAAGAGTACAATCACCGTCGCAAAAAAGCAGACTGACAGCTATGCTGAAAGCCTTGACGACGCTGCGGATTCTGCGAAAGAACTCAAAAATCAGGTATATGGATTCGATGAACTTAATAAACGCAGCAGTCAGAACGACACCAGTACGAAAAAGGATGAAAAAAAGCCGGAAGATTTGTTTGAGGATGTGCCTATTGACAGCATAGTTCCCGAAGAAGTCCTTGATGTCTTTGACAAGATTAAAGACTCGATTCAGAACGACGATTGGTACAATCTTGGTCAGATGGCGGCAGACGGATTGAATTCTCTTCTGCAAACCATCGACGACTGGATCAACAACGTACTTCGCCCCAAAGGTGTTGAGTGGGCAAAAAACATTGCCGAAATGCTTAACGGGCTTGTTGATGGGCTTGACTGGACACTTCTCGGCAAGACTCTCGCTGACGGACTTAATGCGATTGCAGATATCATCAACACATTTCTGACAACCTTTAACTTTGAAAATCTTGGAGTGGGTGTCGGAGAGGCAATCAACGGATTTTTCAACAACGTAGAGTGGGATTTAATCGGACAAACTTTTGCAAACAAGTGGAATGCTCTGATAGATTTCATATTCGGATTGGTGAACACTGTTGACTGGTCGCTTATCGGTGACTCATTTGCAGAATTTTTCAATAATTTCTTCTTTACGGTTGACTGGGAAAAAGCATCTCAAGCAATTACAACGGGACTTAACGGCATCGTTGAAGCATTCCAACATTTTCTTGACGGAGTTGACTGGAATGCTGTAGGAGAAACTATAGGAAGCGCGGCAGACAGTCTTGTAAGCGGTACTGATTGGGAAGGTATCGGCAAAGTAATCGGCACCGCACTGAACGATCTTGTATCTGTCATAACAAGTACAATCACTTCGATAGACTGGTCCAATCTCGGTAAATCCGTTGCTGACGGGTTCAATTCTCTTTTCACAACGGTGGATTGGGCTGGTATCGCTGACGGTATTGACGCTGCAATCGCGGGAATATTCGATACGGTAAACAGCTTCCTTGAGGAAATGGACTGGTCGCAGCTTGGCTCACATCTTGGAGATTTTATAAATGCCCTCGACGTTGAATCTTGGCTTACCGATTTCGGAACATTCGTGAGCGATTTAATTGTAAGCGCACTTGATTTATGCATCGGCTTTGTCGAAGCGATAGATTGGGGCGGATTGACAGACGCGCTTTGGAATGGTCTTGGCGGTATGCTTCAGAATGTTGACTGGACCGGAATTGTTACCGGGGCATTTGAACTTCTCGGCTCAGCAATAGGTGCCGCGGTATCGGTAGTAGCTACACTTGCTCTTGACATCTGGGATTTGCTGAAGCAAGCATGGGAAAGTGTGAAGACTTATTTTTCCGATTACATCAATCAGTTTAGTGGTGACATTGTTGCCGGACTTTGGGAGGGCATAAAAAATGCTTTCGCTAATGCCGGAACATGGATCAAAGAAAATATTTTCCAACCTTTTATTGACGGCTTCAAATCCGCGTTTGGTATTCATTCACCTTCAACTGTCATGGCTGAAATGGGTCAGTACCTTATTAATGGCTTGTTAAACGGCATAAAAGAAACATGGGAATCCATCACAGGATTCTTCACAGAGCACGTTTCCACACTGAAAGAAACCATTACACAGAAATGGGCTGAAATCAAAGAATCTGTCTCAGAAACTTTTTCAGCCTTGAAAGATTCGTTGTCTGAAACAGCTGACGACATCGGAACAAAGCTCGGCAACACGTGGGAAACGGTGAAATCTGCAACCTCGTCAAAGTGGGGTGAAATCAAGGAAACAATTTCTCAGCGATTCTCCGAAGCGAAGAATCAAACATCGAAAATTGGTGAGCAGATAAAATCTTCCGTTTCAACTGTGTGGAACAACATCAAAACTGATACATCCGCAAAATGGAACGGCATTACATCTGATCTCAGCAATTCTTGGACGAAAATGAAAAGCGTCGCCACAACAAAATTTGGCGAGCTGAAATCAACTGTATCGCAAAAATGGAATGACCTCAAAAGCACACTTCAGCAAACAGACTGGTCTTCTGTCGGCAGTAACCTTGTATCCGGCTTGCAACGTGGTATCAGCAGTATGTGGTCCTCACTCACTTCAACGGTTTCCTCCCTCGCAAGCAGCGTTACAAGCACCTTGACACGTATTTTCAGCATACATTCTCCGTCAAAAGTCTGGGAGGAAATCGGCGAATACCTTGACGCGGGTCTTGTAAACGGTATCGAAGGTGGTGCAAAATCCGTCCTGTCAACAACAGCAAACCTTGCGAAATCTGTTAATGGCAGTATGGAGATTGATACTCCGAAAATGTCCGCAGCACGGTCAACAACAAGCAGTATTGATATGCTGTCATCAAAGTTTGACGGCTTTATTGATTCGCTGAAATCTATTGCAAACATGCTGACCGCTGCCGGAACATTCGCTGTACCGTCCATTGCGGCAGGAACAGCCATTCCATACAAGGTTAAAGCAAACACATTAGTAGGTTCTGATACGTCTCTACAGCTTTCTGAGGGGCTTCAGAGCGGCATGAATGACCAGACTGAAATCATGTCGGAAGTCATGTATCTGCTTAGTCAGATTCTTGACGTCATAAAAAAATTTAATCTGAAGATTGACGCTGAAAGTCTCGTAAATACAATCACGTATCTTCAGAGAAGCAATGAACGCAACTACGGGGGTGTATGATGGCGATTGCAGCAAAATTTATAATAAACAACCATGACTACACCCGGTATATTAAGGCAAAAACGGGGTTATCATGGTCGCGTGAAAATACCAATGATGAGGACGCGGGACGAGACACAGGTGATGAAATGCACCCCAATGTTACATCCCATCAGCGCAAAATGTCGCTCACTCTCGGACCTATGCCGTTTGCTATTGCTCAACAGCTCGAAATTGATTTGGAAGGTAATGATAACGGCGTGCAGGTTCAGTACCCTGATTTGCATGATGGAATGTGTACCCGGCTATTTTATAATACATCAATAACGGCGGCTCTGGAAACATTTATAGAGGATGATGTAATTTGTGATAACGTAAAATTTACACTAATCAGCGTAAAGGAAGGAACGGTATAGTCATGCAAACAAAACCTACGGGCTGGGATGCGCTCTTTTCTGCTGCTCATAAAACCGAATACAAATTTGTCATCAGCGGTACGCCCTATACTGCACAAAACATTCAGGTAACTCCCGTCATTACAAAACCATACATGGATAAGCTGTGTATTGGTCGGTGCTGTTCGGGTACCCTGAAAATACAGATTCGTCCTATCAATGGTACGATTATTCCTAAAGCCGCCGAAGTCGTAGCGTACTGCCGACTCACTTCTTCTGACAAACAAAACGTTACAGATTGGATTGAGCAGGGACATTACTACATATCGTCTCGTAAACAGCAAGGCGAGCTTCTATCGTTAGTATGTCGTGACGCGATGATGAAAGCCGGCACCGAATATCTAAGCCGAACTGCATTTACAGAGTGGCCCGCGTCAATGACAGAGGTTGTGACCGAGATTGCGACACTCATGGGCGTTGTGGTTGATTCTCGTACGGAAATCTATTCCGGTTCCGATTATGTGGTAAGTTACCCAAACGATCTTCTTATGTCTGAGGTTCTTTCCATGATAGCTGCGGCTCACGGTGGTAATTTTGTCATTACAGAACAAAATAAGCTACGGTTAATACCAGTTGCCGCAGTAAGCACCCTCGATGCTAACAAATGTGTTCTGTATTCAAACTTCAAATCCTATGATGCCGTGTCCAGTCCGCAACAAATACGGCGAGTGACATTAGAGGACGATGCCGGAAATCAGTATTCAGCAGGTGATGACACCGGAGTTGAGGTAACGGCTAAATGTAACTATGCTACACAGTCTATTGTTGACAAGCTCTGCAATCCGGACAGCGCAAATCCGGGTGTTTTATACGGAGTAGAATACATTCCGTATACGCTGAAGGGTGCGTATGTTGACCCGTGCGTCGAACTCGGTGACACGGTATACCTTTCTGTGAGAGATTTCAGTGCTCACCGTATGGTAGGCTCAATGACCATTCGATGCAACATCTCATACAACGCTGATATTTCCTGTCAAGCGGAGGCAGACGATGAAGATGAATACCCGTACATAGACGCTCGTTCTCTTCAGGCGTCACGTTATATCCGCACCGACCAGAAATATTTCGGAAACCGCATAGACCGCGTAAACGGCTTTACCAGTGAGTATACAGTAAACGGTCAGGTCGTAGCGCGTCTACTTGCAAACTCCAACATATTTTCAATGCAGCGTATGGTAAACGGTGCTTGGCAGGATTGCATTTATTTTGACGCCGCAACACAAAAGTATGTCATCGCAGGTGAGGTTACTTTAACGGGTGTCGTTACAGAAGAGGGATTGGCAAATGGTACCACTACAATCAACGGCGGCTGTATCAAAACCGGTACGATTGACGCGAGCAAAGTTACTGTAACCAATATCAGCGCAAGCAACATCACATCGGGTTCGATTGACGCAAGCAAAATTCAGGTTACTAACCTGAACGCAAGTAATATTACGTCTGGTACGATTGACGCAAGTAAAATCAAAGTCACAAACCTGAATGCAAGCAGCATAACATCTGGCACAATTGATGCAAGCAAAGTGCAAGTTACGAATATCAATGCGAACAACATTGTATCCGGTACGATTGATGCAAGTAAAATCAAAGTTACTAACCTTGATGCGAGCAATATCACTTCCGGAACACTTTCTGCTGATCGTATCGACACTTCAAACTTGGTAGCAACAAAGATATATACAAGCGGTACGACAAAAAATGTCGCGATAACCTCAGCAGGAACAACAAGACTTTATGTGGGTGGAGACGGCACGTGGAACTTTGATTATGTGACATTGTACGCGGGTACTCAGATTGAATTTAATCGTTTTGGTAGCACGTCTGGATTACATCTTGTTATTGACCCCACAAACAGGGTAATCCGTCCGGCAACGTCCAAAACATGGACACTTGGCAATGCCGGGTTTAATTTTCAATCAGCGTATATCAGTGATACTCTGTATTTAGGCAGTTCAAATCAATATATATCATCTTCATCAATAGGCACAACCACATATCCTTGGCAAAAAGCGTACATACAGAACGCGTATGTCACAAAATTGTACCTGAATGGAACGGAATTCACACCGCAGACGGTAGACACAAGCAAGATATCGTATTCCTCTTCGGTTTATGCGTCCCTTAATTCTTCAAAACAGTTTATTCCGTCAGGAACAGGATATTCGCTTGGTTCAACAGCTTATCCGTGGCAGTATGCGTACATCACAAATCTATATTTGAACGGTACAAAGTTCGACCCAACATCAATTGGAACGGATATGTCGGGCAAAGAGTTCAAGATGGGAGGTTCTTCTTCCTACTACATAACCGCAAATACATCGAGAGAATTTCGTCCGAATACTTCATCGACCGCATATCCGTTCTACCTCGGAACATCCACCTACTACTGGCATTATGCGTACATCGGCTCAAACACGGTGAAAATCGGTTCTACAGCAAGCTCGAAAATCGGTTTCTTTGCAGCTACTCCCATCATACGACAGACGCTTAGTTCTGTCTCACAGAATATGGGGTACTCCACAGCGACCGATTCTAACCATCTGAAGATATTGAACAACTTAGTCGGCATACTCGTGAAGTATGGACTTATAGGAACTTAACGGAGGGAAAACATATGAAACTCAGGAAAATCGTCGAAGCTACACCTGCTTTGCGGGAGATTGCTAATCAGCGACTCCCAATGAAAACGCTCTATAAGATTACGCGCCTCATTCGTGAGGTACAGCCTCAGCTCGATTTTTATGACGAGCAATGCCAAAAACTGGTTTCCGAACACTGCAAACCGGATGAAGGAGGCTTCACAGTTATTGCATCAAACAAGCAAAAATTTAATTCCGCCATGAATGAACTTCTTGACATTGATATTGACGTAAACATTGAATCCGTCTCAATTCCGGTCAGCGAAGCGGAAAATCTGAAACTTTCCTATAACGATATCTGCGCTATGGAGGGCTTCATTGAGATAGAATTTGATAACAAGGAGGGATAAAACCGTGACTGCGATAAAGACAAAAGCTGTTGGTTTCAGGCAGGATGGTAAGCAATTGATACAGGCTTTCATTCTGTCGGATACCACGCCTACTGCGCTTCCTACAACCGGGGAATCCGTTACAGGCATGAACGCAAATGATGTGTTTGCTCCCGGTTCTGTAATCTATGTGCTTGCAAATGCCACAATAAAAACGTACATCGCGAATGAATCCGGTATTTTTGTTGGTCAGAAGCAGCAGGGAGGCGGTGGCGGCGGAAGTACCGTATCACTTGACGACGTGGTAGCGTTAATTGCCGACTTTTCGGATGATACAAGTTACACCATTTTGAACGGAGCTTATTATGGAACCAAACGCGCCATCGTTTCCTAAGTCCGAATTTCGGATTCAAACTAAAGCAATGGATTTGGTAGATTACACGCTGCGAATCACAGAAAACACGAATTACTACCCAAAATGGACACGCTCCAACCTCGTAAAGTATATTCGTGATACTGCGGCGGAAATTCTTCAGTCCATCATATTCGCAAATTCAATTCGGGAAAATGGTGCTACACCGTATTCCGAAAGAGCTGCTATGCAAGAAAAGGCTATTCGGTTGTGTTCGTATCTCGTGGCTTTGATTGATCTTTCTGAGACATCAGGTCGCATTAATGCCCGCCAGCGTCAGTTTTGGGGCACCAAAGTCAACGATGTGAGAAATATGACGCGCGCTTGGGTTGACAACGAGCACAAATAAAAATAGTAGCGAATGTCCTGTAGGACCCTGCTGTGAACGTGTGGACTCGCTCTCCCAGTGCTGCTTCTACGGTTTGCTACGTGAACACGAATGGCAACCTCAACACGAACAGCCCCACGAACAACAACTCGGCGCGCCCCGATCTGCGATTAAGTGAAACCTATCAGCACTGCACCCGGTATTAAGATATCGGGTGTTTTGGCTGTGAAGAGCATCGCAAAGGAGGACATTTGCTATCCATGTTGATTATATAACAAGGATAAATACATAACGTCGTCTGCATTGACTTTATTCTCAAAGTTAGTGCAGGAAAAGCGGCGTTCCCCTTCCCCAAATAATAATTATGAAACTTTATGAAAAACTCTATCAGCCGGAGGCACTGAACAAAGCCTTCAACCGTGCAATGTGCGGGCATCGCAACGAGACAGAGCACGCCATGTATGAGGCGAACAAAATTGAGGTTATAGATTATATAAGCTCATCGCTGATAAACAAAAGCTATATTCCTCAACCGCTCAGATTATTTGAGGTGTTTGAACCAAAACGTCGTTTTGTACAAGCTCCCTCTGTTATGGATAAGATTGTACAAAATGCGCTCATGGATGAAATATTGTATGATGTTCTAACAAAACCATTCATTCGTGACAGCTATTCCGGCGTTAAAGGTTCGGGTACACACGATGGTCTGAACCGTCTGAAACAGTTTATGGCTGAAGCGTGGCGAAAATACGGTACGGATTGTTGGGTATTGAAAGGCGATATATACCATTTCTTTGACTCAATAAATCAAGACGACGTGATGCTCAGGGCAAGCAGATATATAAACGACAGTGATGTTATCAATCTGCTGTGGCGTTATATCAGGCTTTGTCCGCATGGTCTGCCACTCGGTCTTCGGACTTCTCAACCTCTGGCTAATCTTGAATTATGTTGGATGGATCACATGATAAAAGAAAAATACCACTGTCAGTGGTATGGTCGTTACATGGACGATTTCTATGTGATTCATCCCGACAAGCAGTTTCTGAAGCAATTACGGCGGGATTTGGAAGCAGAACTCGCTGTGATTGGTTTGAAACTGAATAACAAAACACAGATTTTTCCTGTCAGACACGGGATTGATTTCCTTGGTTTCCGCACCTACACTTCTGACAGCGGGAAAATCATCCGCCAGCTTCGGCGACAGAACAAAAAGAATATTGCGCGGAAAATCAGACACTATGCGCAGGAATATCGTGACGGCAAACTGTCTGCTGATAAATTACAGCAACAGTATAAATCATGGAGAGCGCATGCCGGACACGGTAACTGCCGTAGTCTGATTATGGCGCACGACGCGGAAATCAAAAACATCAAAAACATATTGAAAGGTGGTATGACAAATGAGTCAGCCGATTACCAATCTCGGCAAGGATGACCTGATATGCATGCAGGAAACCGTAAATGGCACTACCTCAGATGTACTGTTCCGAATTCTCTGCACACCGGAAACCAATCCATATGGCAATTGTTATTTTGTTGTGAGAGAATACGCAACCGGAACAGGAACGGGTGAGTCAAATTTCAGGTATAACAACTCAAATACTGAAGTAAACTACGAAAATTCACTGCTTGACCAATTCATGACCGGAGAGTATGCCGGAAGACTTAGCGCGGAAACGCTTGCTTGTATCGCAACTTCATCGGTTATCTGCTACAATTTAGCGGAAACTGCCAGCTATACGCTTGCGCGAAAGATTTTTGCATTATCAAACAAGGAACTGCACGGTGACTATTCCAACGACGAATCCGTCGATCTCGGATATTTCACAAATAACACCTCGCGCATTACCAAAAATAAAGCCGGAAATGCTGTGAACGTGTGGGCTCGCTCTCCCGGTGCTGCTTCTGCGGTTTGCTACGTGTTCACGTATGGCAACCTCTTCACGAACAGCCCCTCGAGCGGCTTCTCGGCGCGCCCCGCTTTCAATCTTCTTTCTTCTTGTCTTGTAGCTACCGTCGCCAACGGCGACGGTAGCTACAACCTTATCACGAGCGCAGATATACCCGCTCGTAAAGCCGGGTTCACTGCGTCGCTCGGAGATACGGAGACACGCCCCGAACAAATCAAGGTTGAATGCGATACTGTGTGCGAAGGTACTCTTTCTGTTGCAGTTTGCAACAACTACAATGACGAAACACCTACATGGGAGTCTACCACGCTCGGTGCAACACATGATTTTGCGAATCAGACAAAAACTGCTGACAAATGGGGTGTGGGTGTCAAAATAGAAGCGGAGAGCGAGAGCAACATTATCTTGTATGAACCTGTTGCACTTGTACTTTGCGAAGAGGCAAAGGAGGAAACCACATGAGGCTGAACGAATATGTAAACAAACAGCGCAAGAACCTTGAAGCGGAATCTCAGAAGTGCGAAACCGCGCGCAATGCTCTTGCTGCTGCAACCGGAAATCCTGATTTGTCCGCCGCACAAGCCTCTCAATATCGAATGGCGGTTGATACAGCAGTAAAGCATGTTATCGACGACGATGCGCGCATTACAATCAGTGTACTCTATCCTGATTGGGTATCCGGCAGTCACGCTGTAGGCGACATTTACAATGCCGATGCGCAAACTTGGGAGTGCTATCAGGCATACGACAATGCTGTATACCCGGATATTCGTCCGGGGCAGACGGCATGGTATACTTTCAACCGCCCTCTGCATGGGAAATCGCCGGAAACCGCTCGTCCTTGGGTTGCTCCTACAGGCGCACACGACATCTACAAATCAGGGGAGTATATGATTTACACCGATGGCAAGACGTACAGGTGCAATGCCAACACGAATTTCTCTCCCGTAGACTATGCTGAAGCATGGACTGAAGTGTGAGGTACGCCTATGACAGTTACAATCGATGCAAACACTATAATCACAGCTGCTGCGGTTATTACTGCCGTTACTGTTGTCGGCGGACTCATTTTTCGCATCTATCAGTGGTATCTCGGTCGTAAAAAAGATAACTCGGACATTACGCGGATAAAGGAAGAAAACTGTTTAATCTGTTTCGCGCTGTCTGCATGTCTTGACGGACTTACACAGCTCGGCGCGAATCACACGGTCCCTATAGCGAAAGATAAGCTGGATAAATACCTGAACCAGCAGGCGCACAAATAAAGAAAGGAGATAGACATGAGTAACAGTCCACTTGTGGATTATACCTGCATATCGCCGAACAGGTCCAGTCCACGAACCCATGCGATTGACACGGTGACGATACACTGTGTTGTTGGGCAATGCACCGTTGAGACGCTTGGGAACATATTCGCCGCCCCCTCTCGACAGGCGTCCTCAAACTACGGCGTCGGCAAGGATGGAAAAATCGGCTTGTACGTAGAAGAAAAGGACCGGTCATGGTGCTCTGGTGGGTATGATGCAAATGGAAATTCTATCCGCGTAAACGGCATATCCGGTGCGGACAATGACCAGCGCGCGATTACAATTGAGGTTGCAAGCGATACGACTGACCCCTACACTATCACGGATGCGGCTTATGAGGGTTTGATTCGGCTGCTTGTTGACATATGCAAGCGGAATCCCGGTATAAGTCGTCTCAGATGGCAGGGAGACAAAAGCCTTGTCGGACAAACGGACAGGCAGAACATGACGGTGCATCGCTGGTTTGCACGTAAGGCTTGCCCCGGTGATTACCTGTACAGCCGTCATACGGCGATTGCCGCAGAAGTGAACAGGCGACTTGACCGTGAGGAAGGAAAGGAGGATAATGCTGTGAAAGAATGGTGGGAAGAACCTCTTGCGTGGGCAAAGGAAAACGGTATCATTTACGGTGACGCAAACGGAGACTTGAAGCTCGATGAACCGTGTACACGCAGACAGATGATAACCTTCCTGTACCGTCTCTACAAGCTGATCGTGAAGAAGCTGGGAGGCTGACACAATGCCAAAGGAAGAAAAGCTGACAGCGAAAGAACGACGGCGGCATAGGAAATACGTCCAGTTTTCCAAAATACTTGCCGGGAGCTTTGCACTGTCCATGACCCCGGTATCCGTGTATGTGATATACCGCTGTCTCGCTCTCGCAGAGCTGGCTATTACCTATGATTATATGGGTGCGCTGCCCTATCTAACGGCAGTTGTAGGCTTTGTAGAGGCGGCGGTTACAATCGTGCTCGGATTTTATTTCAATAACAGCAAAGCGGAAAAGGTTGCGAATGCGCAGTACGGATTTCGGAGCGCACAGCAGGATGATCCACTGAACAGAGATTTTTAATAAAGGAGAATTACATATGAATAATATCGTCATTGACGGCGTTGCTCTTACGTCCGTTGTCGGAATTGTTGCGTTCATCGTTTCAGCTATCGTTGAGGTAACAAAGAAAATCAAGCCGTTTTCATTAATGCCCACACAGCTCTGGTGCATCATCGTATCGGTTGTAGTTTGCATTGCCGGATATTTCGGATATTGCGCTTACGCCGGAATTTCACCAGTTTGGTATCTGGCAGGGGACGCGCTGATCGTTGCGTTCATCGTTGCCTATGTTGCTATGTACGGATGGGATACGCTGAAAGAACTGTATGACAGATTTACTGGCGGCAAGAAAAAGGAGGAATAAAAATATATGAAGACCCTGAATGAAACCGTTGCGCTGATGAACAGCGACGACTATAAGGATCGCTTTTGTGCCGAATACTGGCAGCTCAAAATCCGGTATGAAAAGCTCCACACTACTCTCATCAAAAATGAAGCCGGCACGCTTGGATTCGACCTCAGCTGTCCGGCATACGTTCTTGAAAATCAGTATCGGCATATGGGCGAATACCTTCATGACTTGGAGCTTCGTGCAGAAATTGAGAAGATTGTCCTCACTGAATAAGGTGTAACAAACCGTGTAACACGCCTGTAACACAAGCCAACAATGTTACAAACCAGTGTAACACGTTACGCTGCTGTTACAAAATCTGTTACGCTGATTTTCTAACGATTTCTCTCAATATCTCAAATTTTCTCGCTTTTTCTCCTACGTGTAACAATGTAACATATTTTTCCTAATATACTTATAATCATAGGATTTATAGGCGCGTCCGCTATGCGCACATCTATACACGCTATATACGTGAGTATTATATAGGAAAAATCCGTTTTTGTTACAAAAACAGGATTGAGACAGCAAAAGCCCGTGGAAACCTTCATTGAGTTCCCACGGGCTTTTTGTGTAGCTTATAAGCCATCCGACACGAATTCGTGTACAGCGTCACACCTCTTCTCCTGTATCGCGCATGATGAGTTTTGCCTCATAGGTGCAGTTAAGAGCTTCGGCAATGGCGCGGATTTCCTTTTCGGAAAAGTTATCTCGTGACAGTTTATTGGAGAGGTTCTGCCGGGTTGTCCCGATTGACTCTGCAAGCGTTCCGAGCGTCATCCCTCTGCGGTTCATCAGTATTCTGATTTTCTCGCCGATTGACAGCGACATTCTAATCACGTCCTTTCTATAGGCACATTATACACTGATTTGTTTCGCCTGTCAAGATTCAAACAAAAAATAAATTATAAAGTTTCGCGAAATCTCTTGACAAGTTACACTATTAAGTGTATAATGTTATCACAAAGGAACAAACGAAACAATAACGGAGGGTTTTAAAATAAAAATCGGAGAAATCAAAACAATCACAAGACATTATAGAAGCAGCAAAGGAAATGAATATCAAATAGTAAGAATTGAACTGATAGATATTCCGGCAGATATGCGTTATCTTTACGATGAGGTAATGTACGGAACAATTAACTACAAGTATATTACAGACAATAGACTGAATACACCTCTGAATCTCGCTTCGATGTGTATTGGAAAAACAATTCCCGAAGCACTTGAAAGGCGTAATGATTTTGAAGAATGTGAAGGAATGGGTATAGAAGAACTCATCGAACACTTCAAAACAAAGAATATTGAAAGCTGATACAGAAAGGACGGTGACAATATGAAACGCGTAATTATTAAGTACGATGCAGGATACAGCCTGAGTGCAGACGCTTTTATATGGTGGCAGCCGAAAAGCGTGACTATTGATATGCTCGACGATATTGCTGAAAATGTGGTCGAAAAGCAAGGTAAGAGCCGTTACATTGAAGGTCCTTACCATAATGGGCGTGGGTCTTGTCCTGTAATGGAGATCATCGAAAGATTAGCATCTCTGCAAGGATATGAGCACGCTATCTTTAGAGAGGCTGAAATGGTCGGAGGCATAAGAAGGGATAAGGAGAATGCATATGAACATCACAAATGAACGACTGAGAAATCTTTGTATTAAGCATCAATGGTTCACCGAGGGGTCAAGCAGACAGTATGACAGACTGTTTTATGCGAACAGCCACGGTGCGCCGCTTGAAGAAATTGTCACGATTATCTGGCTGTGCAGCGACACTGAAAAATGGTGCCGGCGTGACATAAAAAGCAAACTCACATCTGATACTGACCCGATTGTTGAATATACAGTCTGGTGCGTAGATAGCGCATCCTGCTTAAGTGGCATGATTCACTCACGACTGTTCGCAGATTATGAATCGGCTAAAGCATATTATGACAGCATCGGTGATGACACGTACCGGAAAATGTATCATACACCGGACATTTGGGGATGGACTGAACGAAAATGGAAGGATGGTGAAACCATATGAGCAAAGCCATATTACAATATGCCGAACATGGGAATGATTTTTACCCGACGCCTGATGCACTTATTGACCGGATGCTGTCCGGAGTGAATTGGCGTATGGTCCAAAATATTCTCGAACCGAGCGCAGGCAAGGGCGACATTGCACATAGAATACTCGTGCAAAATTATACGGATAGCTATAACGCAGAAAATCAATTCAACGGTATCAGCATAGATTGCATTGAAGTTGATCCTCAGCTTGCGCGTATTCTGAAATATAACTTCAGCTACGAAAAAGCGGGGATATATCAATCTGAGCTTGACAAGTTTCGCGGTTTGGATTACCGTACCATCTCCCCGGAAATCAATCTTAAATGTAAGGAGGCTACCCGCGAAAAGAACATTTGCAACAGTGGAGCTGTTCGTCTTGTGTTTGACGATTTTCTCAGATATGAGCCACTGAAAGAATATGACCTCATCGTAATGAACCCGCCATTTTCGGACGGATGCACGCATCTGCTGAAAGCGTTGGATGTGCAAAAGCGCGGTGGTTCTATTATTTGCCTGCTGAATGCGGAGACAATTCGTAACCCTTACACGCAGCAGAGGAAAGAACTGCGGCGACTGCTTGATAAGTATGGCGCGTCTATCGAATATATTGAAAATGCATTTGTTCACGCAGAAAGGCAAACCGATGTCGAAGTCGCGCTTATTAAGGTGTGTATTCCTTCCGCTAAAGAAGAGAGTGAATTCTATGAACGAATGCGAAGGGCTGAAAACCTGAATGATAATTTCGGTGAAAATCCGTCTACAGAGCTTGATGTCACCGATTACATAAAATCCGCTGTATCGCATTTCAATGTTGAGGTAAAAGCGGGAATTTCACTCATTCGGCAATTCAGAGCATTTCAGCCTTATATGCAGAAGTCTTTGAATCCTGAAAGTGCTTATGATAATGGCAGCATTCTCCATCTGACCGACTCCAATGATCGTGGTTATGACAATGTTTCGATAAACTCCTACCTCGAAAAAGTGCGGCTGAAATATTGGAGCGCGCTTCTTTCTAATCCAAAGTTTTCCGGGAAACTTACAAGCAAGCTGCAAGAAGAATACCGAATGAAAGTCAATCGGTTGCAAAATTACGATTTCAACGAGTTCAACATTCAGGTGCTGTCTACAGAAATCATGGCACAGGTACGAACGGGCATCGAGGACGAAATAGCCGCTATGTTTGATCGTTTGACAGCTGAGCACACTTGGTCGCCTGAATGCGCGGCGAACCGGCATTACTACGACGGATGGGCGACAAATAAGGCGTGGAAGGTGAATAAAAAGGTCATCATCCCTTGCTATGGTCTGTTTGATACCTATGACGGATCGCCGCGAAAGTATAAGGCTGTAGAAGTACTTTCAGACATTGAGAAGATATTGAACTTCTTCGACGGAAATATGACCGCTGATGTTAATCTTGATACACGAATCGGACAGAGCTTCAATGCTGGTCAAACGCGAAATGTCCAATGTAAATTCTTCACGGCAACATTCTACAAGAAGGGGACGGTTCATGTTGCTTTTACGTGTCCAGAGCTGCTTGAACGGTTCAATATATACGCGGCTCAAAATCGCGGATGGCTGCCGCCGTCATACGGCAAGAAAAAATATTCAGCTATGGGTGCGGAAGAGAAAAGGGTTATTGATTCATTTCAGGGCGAAAAGCAGTATGAAAAGGTGCTGCAAAATACCGGATTCTATCTGGCTACACCCATAAGAACCGGAATGACCGCGCTGTTACCGGAAGGAGAAAACACATGAAGTGCATCCCATTTGAAGTTGTATGCGACATAGTAAAAGCTCTTGAAAGGCTTGGAGTATTGGAAATCGCAACAATGCAATCATTACGAATTGTGGAAATAGCTTACAACCGATATTATGTTTTTTGCAGTTCGCCCATTTACGAAGCTATAGGCATATGGGATTCACAGCGGAAAACATTTGTCGATTGAAAGGAGTGAATTATGAAGGCGAAAATCCCTTTTGAAAGAAGAAATCCTAAAGGTGCAGCGGCGTCAAAGGCAGAAATTCTGCGGCAAATCGTTGAAACCAGCAAAGACTACGAGCTTGAAACTGATGCGCTTTTCCTTTGGACGCTGCACGTCAGCCCTAAATATCGCCTTGGGCTTGGTCGTTTGCGTGAGTTGTACGAAGAGGTTTTTCAGCTACGAAAAGAAATTCACGACTTCTATCGTGCCAAACCGGAAGAGAATCCGCAATGTGATACGCGTGAGCTTGAAAATGAAAATAAACAAATGACCTATTTCGTGTTCAAGCATAAACTGAAGGAATACGGACTTGACATTGATGCGGAATATAACCGTCTCGATGATAAGTATAAATTAAAATAGCAGGAGGTCATTTGTCATGATTCAAGAGATAGAGGGAGATTTGCTGTGCTTTCCGGCGAATATCCTTTGCCATCAGACAAACTATTACGGTGTGATGGAAGGTGGAATAGCGGCGGCTATCCGGATGAAAATTTTAACGGACGAGCAGTACAACGAATACAAGGATTACTGCATGTATTTCGGACGTCAGGCACTTGGAACGGTGTTGTACAGCACGATCATCCCCGGCGAGAGGTATATCGCAAACTGCTTCAGTCAACGTGATTTCGGAGCACAGGCGGTATTAACGGACTATGAGGCTTTTCGGCAATGCCTTGCAAAAGTCGAACAAGCCGCTAAAAGGGCGGGATGGTCCGTTGCGCTTCCGGGCTATATGGGCTGTGGCATTGCCGGAGGCAACTGGGATATTGTATCGGACATCATCCATGACGTATTTGCAGAATCGTCGGTACCGCTGACCATAGTATATTGGACTGGTGGACAGTATTGGTAAATCTCTCTGCTGAATAAAAAAAAACAGCACAGTGCGGTTAAAATCGCATTCGTGCTGTTTTTGCTCTTGACAGAACATTATGTTTGTGTACAATGAAAATAAGACTGCCGAAGCGGCATCAATAGCTTTCCGGCAGTCTTATTCTGATCTTAAACACATGACCAAACCAAACAATGTTGGGTTCGTATGTGCGTGTTATGGTGGAGACATGGGGACTCGAACCCTAGACCTCTCGGATGTGAACCGAACGCTCTAACCAGCTGAGCTATGCCTCCGTGCGATGTTCGTATTATACCACGTTTTCGCGAAAATTGCAATAGCTTTTTTCAAAAAAGTCGGGATTTTTTTCTTTTTGTCCTCGTTTCCACCCTGACAGGCGCGCCGGGAAAAAACGTTCGATCTATCACATTTGCGGCAGGACGGCATTTGAATCCTGCATCAGGCAGGGAAGCCGCCGGATTTTCACCGCTGCGTACAGAGATACAACCATCTCCGTGATCGGCATGGCGAGCCAAATCGAGTCCCGCGCCGTAAATACCTATATCGCATGTGAATACAAAGAAATAATCTCCAAAGACATTGAAAACTCCGCCGGACAGCACGCCGATGGTGGCAAGTGCCGGATGATTGTCGTTGCGCAGGAATGCCGCAAGCATCTGGTTCCATAAAAACAACGGAAATACATACCGGACAGAGTCCATATAGGTCTGCGCGAGTTCCAATAAAGACTCGTCCGCACCGAAAAAAGTTTAAATCGGCGCCTCAAAGCGCAGAAAATCGATCCATGCGAGGACGGAGAGAACCACCGCGCCTTACAGCAAAGGAACAGACATTTCAGTCCGCGCCTTATCCGGCTGCAGCTTCTTTGAGTCACGCACCCTCCGAACGATCACGGAGCGTGTTATACCACAGGCTTGCAGGATTGTCAATTGGCTATTCCACACGAAAGCAGGCACGTTATTGTACGGTTTATTTGCCGCTTTTTCTTGATTTTTCTCTTGACAAACGCCGACCTCTATGGTATAATCAAAGAAATTTGCGGGAGTAGATTGCACGAATGTCCGAGCGTGGAATGTGTTCGGAGATATCGCGTGACAAGTCAACATCCTGACACGGTTTTGTGTCTGGCTTGTCTTAAATAACCGAGACGCAAGTGCGATATGCCGTGGGAAATAGACTCCAGGCTGCGTGCTTTCGTCTTTTTTTGTACGCTCCGCCCTCTTCCCCATCCGGCGCACACCATTCGGAGGTATGTATCTATGTCACTATTTGAACTGTTCCTCATCGCGGTCGGACTGTCCATGGACGCGTTTGCCGTTGCAATCTGTAAGGGACTATCCACCAAAAAGCTGCGGCTGCGCCACTACCTCATCATCGGACTGTGGTTCGGCGGTTTTCAGGCAATCATGCCAACAATCGGCTATCTGCTCGGCTCCACCTTTGAACAGTACATCACCGCCGTGGATCACTGGGTCGCGTTTGTGCTACTCACCCTCATCGGCGCAAGTATGATCCGCGAGGCTCTTTCGAAGGAGGAGGACAAGGCCAACGATTCTTTCTCGTTCATGACTATGCTGCTGCTCGCGGTTGCCACCAGCATCGATGCGCTGGCGGTTGGGATCACGTTCGCACTTTTGCCGGATGTCAACGTTATCGCAGCAGTATGTTTTATCGGCTCCATCACCTTTATTCTCTCTGCAATCGGCTTAAAGGTTGGCAACGTGTTCGGTCTGCGCTACAAGGCAAAGGCAGAATTCGTCGGCGGTACCATCCTCATTCTCATTGGACTCAAAATTCTACTGGAACATCTCGGTATTCTCAACTTCTAAGAACGCGTTGCCTCCAGCAACCGTAAATCCCAGACTTTTGATGCAAAATCCCATTCATTTTGCATTTCCTAACAATTGGCTATGGCGAAAATCCGCATCCCACGCACGATTTTTCGCCAAAATCTTTTGCCATTCACGTTCATACGACCGTGTTTCGCGTTGCATTGGCAGTAAAAGAAATGTGCCTGTTTTCAAATCTGCACCATATCGCGATTGCCTGTACCTATGCATCATCCAGGCTGCCGCGACATCCTGCGGAAATTCATAAAATATCGGAGGAATTCACCATGCTCTATCACATCGGCACCCGGGAAGAAGTGCTTTCCGCACTGCAATCGGATCCGGCAACAGGTCTGTGTACAGCCGAGGCGGAGAAAAGACTTGCGGCGAACGGTCCGAACAAGCTCCGGGAGAAAAAGAAGAAAACAAATTTGCAGAGGTTCCTTGAGCAGTTCAAGGACGCAATGATCCTCATCTTGATCGCCGCCGCCATCGTATCGTTCGTAGTCGCGTGTACGGAGAGCGATCCCAAAGGCTTTTTTGAACCCGCGCTCATCCTTGCCATCGTAGTCTGCAACGCCGTGATGGGTATGTTGCAGGAAAGCAAAGCGGAAAAAGCCCTCGACGCATTGAAAAACATGTCTGCTCCCCATGCGCGCGTGATCCGCGATGGGAAGGAAATCGTCATTGACGCGGCAGATCTGGTGCCCGGCGATATTCTGCGCCTCGAGGCGGGAGATTTTATCCCGGCGGACGCACGTATCCTGCGCGCGGTACGGCTGAAAAGCGAGGAATCCGCGCTGACCGGGGAATCTGTACCCTCCGACAAGGATGCAGACACCGTAGTCGAGGAAAAGGCGCCGCTGGGCGATCGGTCGAATATGCTCTTTTCCGGGTGCAGTATCACGTATGGCACTGCTGTCGCAGTCGTCACCGCAACCGGTATGGACACCGAGATGGGCAAAATTGCCAATCTGCTAGCCGATGAAACCGATACGCAAACGCCTTTACAGGAAAAGCTCGCACAGCTCGGCAAATATCTCGGTGCGATGGCTCTGGTCGCATGCGCCGTGATTTTCGTAGTCGGACTGGTGAACGACATTCCGCCGCTGGAAATCTTCATGACTGCCGTGTCTCTTGCCGTTTCCGCAATTCCGGAGGGATTGCCCGTGATCGTAACGATCGTACTTTCGATCGGCGTACAGCGGATGGTGCAGAAAAACGCGTTGATCCGCCGTCTGCCCGCTGTGGAGACGCTCGGCAGCGCATCCATCATTTGCTCCGATAAAACGGGAACGCTGACCCAAAACCGCATGACCCTTGTAAAAACCTACGTGGATGGCGACGATGCGCCGGAAGCGATCACGACCTCTTCGAGCGAAAAGGTGCAAAAACTCCTGCGGTTCGGTTGTCTGTGCTGCGACGGCTCCGTGACCTTCCACGGGACGGAGGAAACACACATCGGTGACCCGACAGAAACCGCGATCGTCCTCGCCGCACACAAAAACGGTATGCCGAAGGAGGAGCTGAACCGCGTCTATCCGCGCCTCGCGGAGCTTCCATTCGACTCTGACCGGAAGCTGATGAGCGTGGTCTGCCGGATGGAGGACAAAAACGTCGTAATCGTCAAAGGAGCCTTTGACGTGATGGCGAAGCGATGCATCGCTGGAAATCTCACGAAAGCCGCAAAAATCACGGAAGAAATGAGTGCAGACGCACTTCGGGTACTGGCGGTCGGCTGCAAGATAATCGACGAGATCCCAACGGAAGTCACGTCCGAATCACTGGAGTCCGATCTGACGTTCGTAGGACTGGTCGGCATGATTGATCCTCCCCGTCCGGAAGCAAAGGATGCCGTCACCATATGTCGCCGTGCCGGCATCAAGCCGGTAATGATCACAGGCGACCATGTTGTGACTGCCTCTGCGATCGCGCGTGAACTGGGAATTCTTACCGAGAGCGACCACGCCATCACCGGTGCCGAGCTGGACGCGATGACGGACACGGAGCTGGATGCTGCTGTGGAACATATCGCCGTATATGCCCGCGTATCGCCGGAGAACAAGATCCGCATCGTCAAGGCATGGCAGCGTAAGGGACAGGTAGTTTCGATGACGGGCGACGGTGTAAATGATGCTCCCGCACTCAAGGCCGCCGACATTGGCTGCGCAATGGGCATAACCGGCACCGACGTTGCCAAGGGAGCCGCCGATATGACGCTGACCGACGACAATTTCGCAACAATCGTAGACGCGGTGCGGGAAGGGCGCGGGATCTACGCCAACATCCGCAAGGTTGTCGGGTACCTTCTCGGCACAAATATCGGCGAGGTGTTAACGGTATTCACCGCAATGATGCTGTGGCACAAAACACCGCTATTGTCCATGCAGTTGCTCTGGATCAACCTTGTGACGGACAGTCTCCCTGCAATCGCGCTCGGTATGGAGGCGGTTGAAGCGGATGTGATGGACAGAAAGCCGCGTCCGAAATCGGAGAGTATGTTCGCCCACGGCTTCGGTCTGCGGATCGTGTTACAAGGCTTTATGTTCGGCGCGATTTCCCTCGCAGGCTTTGTATTTGGCGAACTGTACGGTGGTACGCTTGCTGCCGGTCAGACACTTGCGTTTATGGTGCTTGCCCTGTCGCAAATCGTACAGGCGTACAATATGCGTTCAGAGCATTCTCTGTTCAAAATCGGCGTATTTTCGAATAAAAAGCTCAACGGCGCGTCTCTCTTGTCCCTGCTGCTCGTTTGTCTCGTACTCTTCACCCCGCTCGGCACAGCGTTCGGTCTGGTAACCCTTCCATGGCAGGCATACTGTGTCGGGCTCGCGTTGATCCTCGTTCCGCTTGCCGTGATGGAATTATCTAAAGCGTGCGGACTGATCAAGCACCAGCACTGATGGATAAAAACACAGATTGAGAGTTGTTTGATTCAGCAAATCCTGAAAACTGTATAAAAAATCGCGAGATTGCCGCCTTGCTCCGGCTTTCCCGCGATTTTTTGTATTCCTTGCGGAAACGGCTAAGAAAACACCACATAGATCCTCCTTAAGAATGCGCTGAATACCAGGTCAAGATTTATTGGATGGTATACCAGCCTTACACAGCGGTTTTCAATCCCTCTATATCCGCGGTAAGCGGTTTTTTCGATTGTATATCCATTGTGTGCGGAATTGCCAAGCATCTTGGCGAGAATACGGCAGCTATTCTTCTTTTTTCACAATTCTCTCTTTACATTCTGTATTTTTTATGGTATACTGTAGAAAATCTGTGCGAAATTCGACAATATTTGTCGCCATTTTCGCACAAATACATAACGGAGTGTGCCTATGCTATTCAATTCCGTGGAATTCCTTCTGTTTTTCCCACTGGTCATATTCGGGTATTTCGCCCTGCCCCAACGGTTTCGGCGATATTTTCTGCTGGCAGCGAGCTTGTACTTCTATATGTCCTTTATCCCGAAGTATATCCTCATCCTCCTATTCACCACGTGTGTAGACTTTTTCGGCGCGCTCGGCGTGGAGTCGGCACGGAAAGCAGAGCGAAACCGGCTCTCCAAAGCGGTCTTTATCCTCGCAGTCTGTGCCAATGTCGGACTGCTTGTATACTTCAAATATCTCGGACTCCTGGAGGATACCATCAATTTCTTCGGTCATCTCATCGATATGCGCACCGTAGTACTGCCGGATGTGGTGCTGCCCATCGGGATTTCATTCCACACGTTCCAGAGCATGGGCTATCTCATCGACGTGTACACCGGACGGGAGGAAGCGGAACACAGCTTCATCGATTTTTCTCTCTTTCTCATGTACTTCCCGCAGCTGGTCGCCGGTCCCATCGAGCGGAGCCGCAATCTCTTCGACCAGCTTAAGGCTTATCATGTGCTGAAGTATGAAAATCTCTCCATCGGCGGCAGATGGATGCTGTGGGGAATGTTCAAAAAGGTCATAGTGGCAGACAATCTCGCCATGTTCGCGGATGCCGTATTCAAGGATGTTCACGCCTACAGCGGTTTTGGCCTGGTCGCCGGGATCCTCTGCTTCACGGTACAGATCTACTGCGACTTTTCCGGTTATTCCGATATTGCCATCGGGGCAGCCCGCGTCATGGACATCCGGCTGATGCAGAATTTTGACACGCCGTATTTCTCCCGTTCCATCCCGGAATTCTGGCGCAGGTGGCATATCTCCCTCTCGACATGGTTTCGCGATTACGTATATATTCCCATGGGCGGCAACCGTGTTTCCAAGCCGCGCTGGTGCTTCAATCAACTCGTCACGTTCGCCATCTCCGGCATCTGGCACGGTGCGTCATTTACGTTTGTTGCATGGGGACTCTTAAACGGTATATACATCGTAATCTCTCGGTTTACAAAAGAACTGCGTGAAAAGATCAAGCATATCCTCCGTCTCGATCGGATCCCATGGATCTCTGCCGGAATATCGATTGCGGTCACCTTTGCTCTGACCGCACTGTCGTGGGTTTTCTTCCGTGCAAACACGTTCTCGGACGCATTTTACGTGTTGTCTCATCTGACCGCAAAGACTGTGATGGATTTTCCACACATTGCCGACTTTCGCGGATACATCGCCTGTGCCGCGCCTATTCTCTTATTTGGCGTGGAGATCCTCACGAAAATCCCCGCCATTCCCGCGTGGTTCACAGCAGATACGAAAAGACGGTGCGCACTGCGCCTTGTCTCCTACGGCGTGATGGTCGCGATCATTGTGATTTTCGGCGCGTATGACAACAAATCCTTTATCTATTTCCAATTCTGAGGAGGAAAACGGCATGACAAACAATATGGAAAAAAACGATCTGCGCTGTCTGCCGCACTTCTTTGGCAAGGGACTGTGCGTACTCGCTGTCGCCGGGCTTCTGTGCGGCACGCTGAACGGCATGATGCAGCGTTTTTTAGACGATGAGGTGGCGGTTGTGACCGCAGCAGCGGAACGATCGGCAGCGATTCAGAAGGCACTCGATGAAGCGGGCGAATCTCCTGAGGCGATCCGGCTCGCAGCGGAGCTGGCGGTGAAAAAGGCAGAGCAGTACGAGCAGTTCTATCAAAAATACAAGAACCGCTTCTGCTACCACTACTACGGGCAGTTTTATGAAATGTTCGAAAACCAGTATAACGCGGATACCCTCTTCATCGGCACCTCTCATGCAGCGCACGGCGTGAACCCGAAATACATAGAGGCGGAAAATCCCGATCGCTCCTTCTTCAATTTCGCCTTAAACGGTTCTAATCCACAGTACTACCTCGACTGGTGGGAGGTCTTTCTGGAATCCGGCTACCCCATTCCGGAGACGATCGTCTACTGCGTGGACTGGTTCATGTGCGACGACGGCTGGCTGTGGCGGCGGATCGATTTTGACACGAATCCAGACTGTCCGGTAGACATCATGCGCAAGATCGTAAAAGCGGAAAAGCGACAGGCACAGAAAGATGCGGAATCCGAATCGTTAGCAGAATCTGAAAATGACGCGTCAAATGACGCGTCGGTCGGCACAGACGCACTTGAAAACGATTCCGAAAAGACGAAAATCCAGTGGTGGGATGTGGACGAATTGCTGACCTACGCCTTCAACCAGATCCCGTTTATCTACTCCCGCGACCGGATTCCCGAAATGTTTTCCTACTACACGCATGGCGGAAAAATCGAGCTTGCGGAGGAGCCGACGGAAACGGAGGTCACAGAAGAGGAGCTGCCCGAGGTTCCCGTGTACCGCCACGAATATCTGACAGACAGCGACGGCAACATCACTAGCGAATTTTACAAGGGCTTTGAACCATGGGAACGCGCCTACGACGGTACGCCTGTGGATCAGGGCTGCAGTGACAATCCGGCGCAGTGGGAGGCATTTGAGGAGCTGCTCGATCTCTTTTCCGAATACGGGATCCACGTGGTGCTTGTGGAGGTACCGGAGTATGTGCCGGGAAGAAACGAATGGATGATGGAGGAAAACAACGCGAAAATCGCCGCAATCGCGGAAGAACGCGGGTTGACCTTCTACAATTACAATAGCGAACGGTATTCCGAAATCAACGACGACTACACCTGCTTCTCCGACTGGGGACACATGAATTACAAGGGCAGCACCGCGTTCTCGAAGATGCTCGCCACGGATCTTGCGGAATATTTCGCGGGACTGGAATAAACAGAAAAATCGCGGGTCACACCATTTTGTGGATGGGGATCCGCGATTTTTTCATAGGGGTTAGTTACTTTCCGCAGCCACGGCGGTGATTTCGGCGAGGAAATCAGTCAATGCTTTTTCAGCAGCAGATTTTTTCTTCTCATAGCTGGAGATCCAGCTGTCACCTTTCCCGCATACGGCATCCCGCAAAAGAAGAGAGGTGCCGCCGAAATCATAAATGGCATTGAAATCAAAGAAGGGGTTTTCGTTCACCATGTTGAGAACCCGAGTAGAATCCTCGTCCCGGCTGATCTTTTTGCTGATAGTCACACTGTATACCTCCGGCGCAACGGTACGATACGATTCCCGTGCCAATGCCTCTATGAGAATCGACGATCGCTCCGGATCACTGCAGTCAAATCCCTGTTGTACAGCGCATCGTTGATGTTATCCCCTGTCAGCTCCTCAGCATGGAAATTTGGCCGCTCCTCCGTATGCTGTCCGATAATCGTGAAGGTATATCCCTCATAATCCACTGTCGGAAGCGTGGTGAGTAAAGACGCAGTTTCCGTTTTGCTCTCTGTCTCCGCGGAATCCACAGCCGCGTTTGTTTCCGTACCCGCAATCGTTTCCTCCGGCGCCGTATTGCCGCAGGACGCAAGCAGTAGAGACAACAGAACGATAATTGCCGTTATTTTTCTCATATACAGCCTCTTGTTTTGCTGGATTTTTGTTTTGTTACACCATTATAGTATACCTGTCATCCCATTTCAAGAACATTCTATAATTTTGCGCCTACATTCCCGCCGTATTCCGGTCGGTTTGCCGGAATTTTCGTGATTTTTTTCCTCATCTTGACAACACACTCTGTATTGTGGTATAATTTTTCCGTTAGCTTTCCTCGTTTCTATACCAAACGTCGGAGAGCTTTTTCTATCCTCTATCTGTAAATGGAGCCAGTTTATGACAAAACGTTCCTTTCCCACTGAGCTTGCCTATCTCGCCGGAATCTGCATCCTCGCGTTCGGCGCCGCGTTCATGGAGGCCGCGGATTTCGGCGTATCCATGGTCGTCGCGCCTGCATATCTCTGCTTTCGCAAGCTCTCGCCGATCTTTCCGTTCGTCACCTACGGTATGGCGGAGTACTGCCTGCAGGCGCTGCTGCTCGTTCTAACCGTCCTCTGCCTGCGGAAATTCCGGTTGTCGTATCTCTTTTCGTTCGTCACCGCCGTTTTCTATGGCATGGTGCTGGATCTTGGTATGTGGCTGCTCGATTTCATTCCGTATAACGGCATCCCGATCCGCATCGTCTATTATCTCATCGGCGTATTCTTCTGCGCACTCGGCGTTTCCCTCCTATTCCACACCTACATAGCGCCGGAGGTCTACGAGCTGTTCGTCAAAGAGGTCGCCGCGAAATACGGGTTCGATATCAATAAGACGAAAACGGTCTATGACTGCACAAGCTGTGTCGTGTCCGTTATCCTCTCGTTCGCCTTCTTCGGATTTTTCCACTTTGAAGGCGTCAAATGGGGCACCATCCTCGTTGCGCCGATCAACGGGTTTCTCATCGGTCTGTGCAGCAAATGGATGGACAAGCGTTTCAATTGGGTCGATAAGTTGCCGCTACGCGGTTTCTTTGAGGGGAAAAAAGCATAACAAAACCGGGGTAAGATTCCACGATGGATTCCACCCCGGTTTTTGTGCTATTTTCAGCTATAACTCACTTCTCCACTGTATACGAATCGTATTCCGGTGCCGTATAGGGATGGGTACGGTTCTGGAGGAAGTGGAGTTTGACGTGCCCCGGCAGAGCGTGATAGAGTGCATTCACACCGGAGGGCGGGCATACGTAATCGCCCAGTCCCGCTGTGATCTCGACCGGGCAGAGGACGCGGGTCGCCGCGCAGACCGTATCGTAGTAATCAAGTCCGACAGCGGGAGCAGGTCGCCAACCGCCAAGTCTACCCGCCTGGATCGCCAGCAGATCGCACAGCCACGGAATTGCCACGTCCGCTTCGGTTACACGCACCTCGTGCGCCGCTGCCTGAATTGCCTGAAATCCGCCCATGCTGCCGCCGCACACCTTCACATGGACGCCGTCCCACTCCGGCAGCGTCATGCAGTACCGCACCGCCTGAAGCGCCCGCAGCACCATGTACTTGAAGAATACCGTATCCGGATCGCGGTTTTCTGTCTCGTCAAAGCCAAAATTCGCGTACTTTACTGCCGCCTGCTGCGCGTAATATTCCGCACTCTGTCCGTTCGGCTCGCCCTGTTGATTGATACAGAGCTGAATCGCGTTCCCTTTATTCGGCACCTGCGCGGAAGTCACGTTGTACCCCATGTACATCACCACGATCGGCAGGGAACGTGCGGGCGTGTTGCGCGGCATACGGAGATACCCGGACACCGGATTCGGTCCCGCACAGGCAACGCGCACATCATATACCACGTCTCCCGGATCGCCGCTTTGCCACTCTTCCTTATATACCTCGCGGGGAAATACCGGATCCAGTTCCTCCGCGATCACGCGATCCCAGAACACATCGTAGTCCTCAGGAACATTGCCCGTTTGCACAATCCGATCAAAATCCGCACAGGCGCCGCCCTCGAATACATCGCAGTCTGTAAGCGGATTTTTCTCCGCATCGCATGCTGTTACCAGCACGTGTATATAACCCGCTGTCTCCACGGACAGCGTGAACGTCGCTTCGCCATCCGTACCGTCCATCCAGTATTCCCGTTTTCTGCCGTCGTCTCCTTCCGCGAATACGTGGAAATACGGCGCAGGAATCCGGCGATCCCCATCTGTCAGACGTACTGTAAAACGCATTTCCTCCCCAATCGCGTACCGGAGCGCGTTTTTCTCCGTGCCGCCGACAAAGTATTTCCGTACCGGCAGCGCATCTGTAAACAGCTTCGCGCCATACGACGGCGCGCCGCTTTCCCGGAACCATGCTGCCGCCTCTGCCGCGATATCCGGATGCACCAGCTCCGCACCTTCCTCGCCGTATTCGCGCAGATATTTCTCGAATTCTGTCGGCGCGTACATCTTGCCGCCGATCCGGGTCAGATACCGTCGATTCGTCGTTTCATACCGATTGCCGGACAGATGCATCTGCTCCTCCGCCTCCGGGGAGATGATCGAGTACATCGCGGCACCGGTCGCCTCGTAGAATCGGTTGTTTGCCACTGTGAAGCTGCCGTTCTCCGTCGCACACGGAATCCGCCACATAAAGAGATGATGACCCATCGGCTGCGGATAGATTTCGGAATGGCGCGGTTTGGTGTCCCCGAAACCCGTGAATCCGCCGCCTGCATACAGACAGAGGTTATCTGTGAACGACGAATCGATGCTCATTCGATCTCTTCCCTCATACGCGCCCATGCCGTAACAGACAAAAAGATTGCGCCGCATCACAAGATTTCTCGCAGGTTCGCATTTTGCACTTCCCTGATGCGTGATGCATGAGTCATAGATGTTGTTGAAATAACAATCCTCGATTAGGATGTCCTCGCCGTGATCCCAGAATTCGATGGCGTTGCCGAACCGAATCTGCAGTTGACGGTTCCAGACCGCCCCACCGATAAAAGTAAACGAGCATCGCCGCACCGTCATATGGTCACATCCGCCGGACAGAGCATGTACACCGCTTCCAAAGAATGCCAGATCCTCCATAGCTGTACAGGATACGTTCACCGACAGGCACCGATTGCCCCACAGCACCGCCTCGATATGGCTGTAGACCGTACCCGGATTGCCGTTTGCCCACAGGAGTACCCGTCTTTCCTCCGGTAGCGGCAGATTGTGATCCGCCAATCCCATGTGATTGTCATACCAGTCGCCGGGCTCGGATAGCTGTTCCTCCTCCCAACGCAGTGTGCCGCCGATCCTGCCGTTATCGAACACAAAATTGCATACCTCTGAGGACAGATCCGCGATGCAGCGCCAGATGTGCGGAGCAATCTCCTCCCACAGGGCCGGATCGCTCACGTCGCGGCTGCCGCAGAATACCGGAGCCTCCCCCTCGCCGTATGCGCCGTAGGTGATATATCTCTCCGGCGTACCCGATTTGCGATACAGGCTGTCCCGGATGAAGCTGCCGCGCTTGAACAGCACCGTATCTCCCGGTAAAAGCGCGAGATCTCTGTAGTCCCGCCGTGCCGTCTCCGGCGATAAGCCGTCTGCGACAGGATTGCCTGCGTGTACATCGATATAATAGGTCATATCTTTTCCTCCGCGTAGTGATTTTCCGATACCATTGTAACATGCTTTTCGCGAAATTGCAAGAGATACCGAAAAGAATCCGCACGACACGCTTCCATGGATATTGGTGGAATCAGATTTTCCGAATGCCGACAGCTCATCTGTGTGGATTGGCTTTCAGTCCGGATTCTGGGAAAAGGCGAGTACGACCGGGATCACGAACAGCGAATACATCAGCACCGCCCGCGCAATCTCCGTTGATGGGTTTCTTTGGTATTTTCTTATACTTTCCTTTAGATTTTCTTATTTCCACCAAAAAATCGATCCGCAGGTACCTTTCGGATACCGTCAGATCGGTTTTTCTGTTTTGTTTTCTCGCATATTCCGTGTGTCTCACTACATCCAGAGCTGATCCTTGTACATTGTTTTCCGCAAGCGGCTCAATGTCACCGGCGTCATATCCAGGAAAGAGGCTATGTATTTGTGCGGCACCACGTCGATTAGTCCAGGGTAATCCTTCAGAAACCACTCATAACGTTCCATTGCCGTCGTCCGGTAAAGGATCGTCTTGTGCTTCCACAGATCAATGTAGTTCTGCGTTATAGCACGGTTGACTACGAATAGAAGCTCCGGCGAACGGGACAGCATGGAGTTCACATCGTAGTTTTCAAAACAGATCACCCGCGTGTCCTCCAGCGCCTCCACATGAATCTCCATTTCCGCTTTGAAGCCTACAATGGATAAATCCATCGTACATGCCTCCGCATATCGGCGAATAAAACAATCCGTGATCTCTTCGCCGTCTTTGTTGTTGATGTAACCGCGCAAGAGTCCGGACATGAGAAACATAGTGTAGTGCTTGTCGCTTTCACTCAGTTTCTGCCCCTTTTCGATCGTTTTTTCTGTAGCTATGGCGCACAGTTCGTCACAATATGTAGTTCCGGTGAGATGCAGAGCGCGCATCAAACGGTCAAAATCTTCGCTCATACTATACCCCCCTATCAATTCTGTCTGCTACTTTATATGGGAAAGATTATTCTTATTATAGCATACTTTACTGTGAAAAGCATTATCCTATGTTAATCAAAACGTGGTTATCTTGCCATCGTTTTGACGATTTTATTCTATTTGTTCAATTCACACAATTCCAATACACTATTTTTGTGCGTTTAGCTGTACTTACATTTGCAATCATACAGGTATCCCTATTGTAGTCTGCCAACAGATTCCGTGTTGTATATCGAATGTTCGACATTTCACACAAATATAAGCGCATTCTATCAACATACTTGCTGTTTTCGTGAATTTCCCGTAAAAAAAGCGGAATTTGCACCGTCGTTTGGCAATTTGTCACACACGCAATTTGTATATTATTTATACGCCCCCCCCCCCGTTTTTAGTCACAATGACGTTTTATTGGCAAACTTGCACAAAGGAAAGCCAACGGAATCCGTCGGCGACGGAATCCGTCTTGGGAAAGAAAACGCCCGTGTCTTCGAAAAAGTCCGAAAACACGGGCAATACGCTCATTTCATTCCGAGGTACGAAAAATCTATGATAACGCCGCAACAGGTGGGGGCGGTATTTTCAGCATTCGGTATTCGGGGATTGTGAGACGCTTGGAATGCTTCTGCCGGGAATGGATGCATCAGGGGACTTTTGCCACTTTATTTGGCGTGCCAATTCACTTAGCAAAATCCACCGCACGGCTTTCGCGGATGATATTGACCTTAATCTGTCCGGGGTATTCGAGCTCGGCTTCAATCTTCTTTACGATGTCGCGCGCCACAAGTACCATCTGATCATCGTTGACCTGATCGGGTTTGACCATGATCCGGATCTCTCTGCCCGCCTGGATCGCGTAGGATTTCTCCACACAGTCGAATTCATTGGCGATTTCCTCGAGCTTGGTGAGCCGTTTGATGTAGTTTTCAAGATTTTCACGTCGCGCACCCGGTCTTGCTGCGGAAATGGCGTCCGCCGCCTGCACGATGATGGCAGTGAGCGTCTGCGGTTCCACATCGTTGTGGTGTGCTTCGATCGCGTGAATGACCTCCTTGGATTCCTTGTACTTCCGGGCAATCTCTACGCCGAGCTGGACATGGGAACCCTCAACCTCCTGCGTGAGCGCTTTACCGATGTCGTGCAAGAGTCCGGCGCGTTTTGCGAGTGTGCTGTCCACGCCGATTTCGTCCGCGATTGTTCCAGCGAGAAGCGAGACTTCAACGGAATGTGCGAGTACGTTCTGTCCGTAGCTGGTACGGAATTTCAGTCTGCCGAGGAGCTTGATCATCTCCGGGTTGAAGCCATGGATGCCAGTCTCAAAGGTGGCACGTTCGCCAGCCTGCTTGATTGTCTGCTCGACCTCACGCCGTGCTTTTTCGACCATTTCCTCAATACGGGTCGGGTGGATTCTACCGTCCTGGATCAGCTTTTCGAGGGCGATCCGGGCAATTTCGCGGCGCACCGGATCAAAGCTCGACACGGTGATCGCTTCCGGTGTATCGTCGATGATGAGATCCACGCCGGTCAGGGTTTCGATGGTGCGGATGTTTCTGCCCTCACGTCCGATGATCCTGCCCTTCATTTCCTCTCCGGGCAGCGGTACGACGGAAACGGTAATTTCGGAGACATGATCGGCGGCGCAGCGTTGGATGGCAAGGGAGAGAATTTCCTTCGCCTTTTCGTCCGCGTCCTCCTTGAACTGCTCCTCCAGTTCGACAAGCTTCATGGCCTGCTCGTGCTTGACCTGTGTTTCGAGAGCGGCTACCAGTTTCTCGGTGGCCTCCTCCGCAGTCATGCCGGCGATTTTCTGAAGCGTCTCAAACTGTTCGGCCTTGACCTTTTCGATTTCCTCATTCAGCTCGGTCGCCTCTTTGAGCTTGGCGTTCAGCTTTTCGTCCTTTTTCTCCATCGCCTCGGTCTTGCGGTCGAGAATTTCTTCCTTTTGGGTAATGCGCCGCTCCTGACGGGTGATTTCCGCAC
>CAVIKO010000001.1:27161-50641 GCA_963643035.1 bacterium | reverse complement strand
ATTCATTCTTTGTGCGTAAGATTTCTTCCTTGGCTTCGATAAGGGCTTCTTTTTTCTTGGTTTCGGCGTTTTTGATGCCTTCTTCCAGTATCTTCTTTGCCTGGAGTTCTGCGGATCCAATCTCAGCCTCCGCTACGCGTTTCCGATGCATGACACCGAGCGCAAAGCCTCCGCCAAGACCAGCCAGAACCCCGACAACGACAACGATTACAGTGATGGGATCCATCTGGCACCTCCTTTTCTGTTTTTCTGATTTTTGCTGCATGTTTTTGTACACCTCGTTCCCCAAAATGCGGGGGTTATTCGACTTTTGAACGATGCCGACAGCGGATTTTTCCGGTATTTCTCCGAAGCGGCGCGTCTGTGGCAGATCAACCGGCACTGCGGGAATGATTTTCCTCTGTATCCGTCCGTACGACTGAGCCATCCTGCGGGAACGGATACATTTTCTACACGTGTGTATCCGATCCACCGATTGGCGGCAGGGGATACGTACACATAGTACAATATATTATAGCTTTTTTGCCGTTCAAAGTCAAGGTATTATACGAAAATAACGTACCGCGGCGGGGATTTTTGCATCGATGTTGTGGATAGGCATCTTATACACACATATCTCGAGTACCGTGTTCTGTCGCGGGAGGTAAAAACTGGACGAAAACCGCGACAGAATCGAAAAAATCCGCGTGCTCCATTGACAGGGGCGACGCCGTGTGCTATAATCACCGCATACTTATCATCCATATAAGGGGTTACTTATAATGAGAATCTTCTTTCTCTGTCTCATCGTCGGATTTTTGGCGCAGCTCATCGATGGAACGCTTGGTATGGCGTATGGAGTGAGCTGCTCGACGTTTCTGCGCACCTTTGGCGTATCGTCTGCGGTATCGTCCGCTTGCACGCACGCCGCCGAAATTTTCACAACCCTCGCATCCGGGATTTCGCACCTTTCGATGAAGAACGTATCGCGCGCGCTCTTTGTCCGTCTGGCGATCCCGGGGGTGATCGGCGGCGTATTTGGGGCATACATTCTCACGTCCTTTGACGACCGGATAATCGCGCCATTCATCAGCGCGTATCTGGTGGCGATGGGACTGGTGATTTTTCTGAAGATGTTCCGCAAAAAGGGAGATGTATCGGAAAAAAAGGTGGGCGCATGGGTCTGCCCGCTTGCCTTTATCGGCGGGACAAGCGATGCGATGGGCGGCGGCGGATGGGGACCTGTGGTCACATCCACGCTGCTCGCCCGGGATCACGACGTCCACAAGACGATCGGCTCCGTGAACACGGCGGAATTTTTCGTAACTCTGGCGGAGAGCATCACGTTTTTTTTTTCGCTCGGTTCGCTGCGGGACTATCTGCCGTCCGTTCTCGGACTCATCGTCGGCGGCGTGATTGCGGCTCCGTTTGCAGCGTTCCTCTGTCGGAAGATCCCGGTGCGGCCGCTTTTGGGAATTGTAGGCCTGACAATCATGGGAATCAACAGCTGGAAACTCGTGCAGGCGATCCTTGTGCTCGTGGGGTAATAATTCCCGAAAATTATCCGTTCTCCCCTTGTAATTGCGGCGATATTCTGCTATACTATCCACAAATCAATCAATTACGGAGGAAATCACAATGGATATGCGACGTTATTATGCGAACCCGGGAGAACTGCCCCTTGACTGTATCAAGCCGGACGGAGGTCTCACAGCAATCTTTCGCACCATTGCCTGCATTGGAGACAGTCTGTCCTCAGGTGAATTTGAATCGCTGACAGAAGACGGACAGCGCGGCTACCACGATTTATTTGAATATTCATGGGGGCAGTACATCGCCCGTGCCGCCGGCTGCAAGGTATACAATTTCTCGCGCGGCGGGATGACGGCAAGCGAATACTGCGACAGCTTTGCGGCATCGAAGGACTTCTGGAATCCAGCATACGCGTGCCAGGCGTACATTGTGGCACTCGGCGTGAACGATCTGCTGAACCGCGGCGATACGCTGGGCACGACAGCGGACATCTGCCTGGAGGACTGCGAAAAGAATGCCAAAACGTTTGCGGGCTACTACGGGAAAGTCTTGCAAAAATACCGCGCCATCGAGGAGAAATCGCGTTTCTTCCTCATGACGATGCCGCGTGATTGCAATAACAGCGCGGAACAGGACGCGAAAAAGGCTGCCCATGCAGCACTGCTCCATGAATTCGCGAAGGTTTTTCCGTTCACATATGTGATCGACCTCTATCGCGATGCGCCGGTCTACGACGAACAGTTCCACAAAAACTTCTGCCTGGGCGGTCATCTGAATCCCGCCGGCTACCGCTTCACCGCCGAGATCGTGATGACCTACATCGACTACATCATTCGCAATCACCCGGAGGACTTCACGCAGGTCGGCTTCATCGGCACCGGCTTCCACAACTCCTCTGCGAAATGGTGATCGAAAATAAAGAGAGAACGAGAAAAGACGGAAAGCTTTCCCATCCTGAGGATGGAGAAGCTTTCCGTCTTTTGGTGCGTCCGGTGGCGCATTTCTATTGGTTCGGCATGAGATCCCGCACACAGGTACAAGACAGTACGTATACTCTGCGGCAGCCTTCCTGTCCGGTTTAATATCCCATAAATTCCGCTGTGATACAGCCTGCCCAGGATCCGAATCTGCCTACCTTGCCGGTACCGCCGTGGTAAGGAAGATACCACCACTCCCGCTCAATGGTATAGGGGAGCTTTTCCTTTTCCATTTCGGCAATGGTGTCAAGTGTCCCATTGGCAAACGCGTGCATCCGGCGGGCAGCGGTTTCCATGCGGCGGATCTGCGCACCCATGCGAATGTCCAGTATATCGTAGCCCTGCGGATGATTGTTTTCCATCCAGAGTGCGTACCAGCTGTCAGCGAACGAACGCAGTTCCTCAACAAGCGTATCCGCGAGAGCCGCCATCTCGACCGCTGCGGTACGATCGCCGCTGCGCACGATCCGGGGAGCGTTCTCCCGCCAGATGCATTTGTCTCGCAGGACGGTCGCAAGGATAGCGTAATGCTCCGCCATCGGCTGAAGTTCCCCGGTCGTTTTCGTGGAGAGCGCGGCAAATTCGTCTGCGACCTCGGTATAATGGGCAGCAAGCGGCACACCCTCAAGATCCTTTTCAAACACCAACGTCAGCGGATCCTCGTAGAGCAGCATGAATGACGGATTAGGGGCAAGAGTAGCGTCCTTGATCGCGTCCGGCACCATATCGAACCGGGACTGGTCGTAATACACGGCGGGATCCGTGCCAAAGAGCGCGGCGAACCGTGCGTTAAGCGTATTCGGGTCGTATTCGCCGCAGTAGTCAAATTCCGCGTACAGAGCAAGCCCGTAATACAGAGACGGCAGGCTGTTTTCCACCCCATCGTCTCCCCACGCGGTCACGAACACCTCCTCAACGCCGGCATCCCGACTGGCGCGCAGCCCCGGCACAGAGGTGGAAATCATATATTCGTAATTGACCGCCGGGGATTGCCAGTTCCACATACCGCCAGCGAACAGAAGAGGAGCACCGACCTCTCTATGTCTTTCGATCACACCGCGGTAGAAATCGTAGCTCTGATGGTAGTAATCCCAGTACACAAGCTGCACGTCGTCCGGGATCTTCGCCTTCACCTCATCAGAGATCACGCACTCCGGATCATAATCGTGCGTGGGAGAGCAGAGAGCAAAATACATATCGCTCCAGATCATAGGCTGCAGTCCCAGCTCATTCGTGATTTCGCGTACTTTTGCCATATGCTCCGTGAAAATGTCGATCTTCGGACGCACACCGTGCTTTCCGCGATATGCTCCGGTGCCGAGAGAGCCGGATTCGTCCATGCCGATGTGGATCCGTTTGGAACGGTACGGTTCGCTTGCATCACCAATGATCTGACGGAGATAGCGATAGGTCGCCTCTTCTCCGGCAAGCAGCACGTCTCCCGTATCGGAAATCGGCGCCATATTGCGGAACCAGCGCAGGATCATCGCGTGGTGACCGAGCGTCTGGATGCACGGCATCATCTCCACACCGAACGAATAGGCATAGTCGTCCATGCGCCGGATGTCCGCCTTGGAATAGCCACCGCGCATATAGCCGAAATACGGGTATCCCTCGACCTCGTAGGTATCCTCCGTGTAGAGCATCAGAATATTCATGCCGAGCAACGCCATGTACCGGATCAGCCGCATGACCGCCTCCGGGGATTCGACTGCGTTTCGGGAAGCGTCGAGCATGAAACCGTTTGTACGGAACGTTGCCTTTTCCTCGATGTAGCAGCCGATCCCCTCCCGTGCGATATGGGAAAGGGCGCGAAAAATCTCGACTTTTTTGGAATAGACGATTCTGCCGCCCGACGGCGTAAGCTCCGCGATGAGCTTTTCGCCCTGCTCTACGGATACCGGAATACCGTTGGAGGACAGCGTAATGGGCAGGATCGCCGCGGCTTCCTGTACACCGCCGATCAGTTCTGCCGGAATGCCTGTGAGATGGAGGGAAAGTGTTTGCATGAAATGCCTCGCTTATGTAATTTGGAATTTAATCAATGGTAACGCACCGTGCCGTACCGATACCGGTGACATATTGCGGCAGACGCTCTGCAATCATACCGTCGTAATCGTAATGGAGATGTCCGGCAAAAATCGCACGAATCTGCGGGCAGGCTTCGATAAAACGGATCGTCTCCCACGTCTCCTCGTCCGCTTTTTGCTGTCTGTATCGGTAGTCGTCGTATGTCTGCATCCACTCCTCCGGTGTTCCGGTCAGATAGGCGCAGGGATTTTTGGTCATCGAAAGACGGTACAGCTCCGGTTCGTGCAGCGGATTGTGCATATAGAGGATCGCAGGCAGACCGTCGGCAAGCTCCGCTTTCAGTGCGTTCAGCTGCGCCCTTTCAAACCGATAGTAGCCGTTGTCGATCCCGATAAACTTCACACCGCCCAACCTCCGGGAGGTAAAACGGATATTTTCCGGAAACGCCGCCTGCACCTTAGAGAGACTCTGATTCCGGTACGCCGCGTCCTCGAACGCTTCACCGACATACAGACTGAATTCATGGTTTCCGGCGATAAACAGCACATCGTTCTCCTCCATGAACCGCTTTGCAGCATCAAGGTTTGCCGCCGATACAAAATCGATGAGATCCCCGGTGTGAAGAATCGGGATTCCCGCTTCCTTTGCATAAGCGCATTCCACGCGCAGATCGTCCGCGTTGTGCGGAAAACAGGGAGCTCGTCCGGCCGCAAGATCCATTTTGCGCTGATCGTCCCGTTCATCGGCATAGGTCAAGTGCGTATCGCTGATGTGCAAAAGGGATACGGGTGCGGGCAGTCCGATGTGAAGTCTTGTCTCCACTACTTTCATACGTTTGTCTCCTTGTCCAGACGGATCACATAGAGATGCTTCGTCTGTACCGCGGACGGATCGATTGGCGGGAAACACAGCGCTGTTCTGCCGTTCTCCTCCTGCACAGGGATCGGAATCTCCTCATTGCCGAGCAGCTTCGCGGTCAGACCTTCGCTGAATGGAACCTTATCGAGTACACGTCTGCCAAATGGGAATCTTTCGAGGATGGCGTAGAGATGTCCGTCCCGCTTTGTGTACCATACACCCGGCTCTCCCTCGCGGTCATATACCTCACTGTCGTAGATCGCTTCGCCGTTTGTCGCGAGCCAATCCCCCATCTGCCGCAGCCGTTCCTCCATGATTACCGGAATCGTACCGTCCGCTGCGGGTCCGATATTGAGCAGAAAATTGCCGCCCTTGGAGACGAGATCACAGAGGGTAATAAGCAGTTCCTTTGCCGTCATATAATCATCCACACCCTCGATACGGTTGAATCCAAATGATTTACCGATTCCCCTGCACTCCTCAAACGGACGCGTATGATCCTCGATCTGCACACCGCCGCCGACCTCGCCGTATTCTGTGGTGTAATTGCCTCCCAATCTGCCGCGCGTCTCGCTGCCCCACCGATCGTTAACCACAATGGTGTCGCGGATGGACGACTCGTTGAAGAGCCACTGCAAAAAATCCGTGGAATGCCAGGTCGAGGACGGCTGTTCCCACTCACCATCGGTAAAGAGTGTGTACGGCTGGTATTTTTCCATCAGTTCCTTGAGCATCGGGATGAGGTGCTCCGTCGCATAGGTTTCCGGATTTTCGAGATATAACGGATGGAACCACTCATATACGGAATGGTACACGCCAAACCGCACGCCCGTTCCTTCCATCGCCGTCTTCAACTCCGCCAAAAAATCCCGGTGCGGGCCGACATCGACGGAGTTCCAGTTGTAGGCGTATTTCGATTTGTAGAGACAAAAACCGTCGTGGTGCTTGGAGACAAAATTGATGTATTTCGCACCGCTTTTCCGGAACAGCTCCGCCCACTGCGCCGCGTCAAAAAGTTCTGCGGTAAATTGGGATACAAAATCCTCATAGTGGAAGCCTCTGCCGTATACCCTGTCGTGGAACGCACGCGCCGGATGATTTTCGTCCCGGATCTGCTGCATATACCACTCCGCATACTGTCCGCGCGCCGTATATGCCGGCACGGAATAGAGTCCCCAGTGGATAAAAATACCGAATTTCGCCTTGCCGAACCACGCGGGAACCGGGCGGCTGTTCAGAGACTGCCAATTGTTTTCGTAATACATAGTCGTCCTCCTATTTTCTCGTAAGAGAAAAGGTTTCTCGTAAGAGAAAAGGTTTCTCGTAAGAGAAAAGGAGCCGTGCATACTAGATAATTTTCGGATATGCACGACTCCTTATCAGTTATAGAATACTGCAGTATGCAGACAGAGGGGTTCCGGCCCGCAGCCATCGATCCGCCGTCTGCCGTTTGTTGTCTGCCGTCAGTCGTCGATGCCCCAGATGGTGATCTTGCCGTAATCCTTGCTGTCGTCCCACGCATCATACGGGCAGACGAATTTGTCGCCGACAGACATTGCGATATGGACGCCGGTGGAATCGAATGCCACGAAACCTGTGTTGCCTGCCGTACCGACCGCGTCTCCCTTTTTCACCGTATCGCCTACGGAGACGCTCGTTTTCGCCATATTGTAGTACCACGTTTTCACGCCGAAGCCATGATCGATGACGACCATGCATCCTGTGTAATCTAAGATACCGCTGTAGACCACTACGCCGTCATTTGCCGCGAGTATATTCGTACCAGACGGCAGCGCAAAATCCACGCCGTTGTTTCGGTATTTGTTGTTAGTATCGCCATTTAATACAATCTCCCGTCCGAATCCGCGCAGCAGGGTCGCTCCGGTCGCCGGAGAGCTGAGGAAGGAGCCGCTGAAATACCGCACGTCAGAGGAAGTCGCGGTCAGCTCCGCACGCACTTTTTCAAACGCGGAGATCGTCTCGCTTGTGCGGTACATATTGAGCATTGTACTCGACACATTGATGTTGGACGACTGGAAATCCTTAGCCTCCACGTTCAGAGACAATGTCTGCGTTGAGCCGCCGTAGACGAGAGTTATATTGTACGTTCCGGCAGTGAGTGTTGCGTCCACGGGCAGGATCGCCACGACGTAATCGCCTTCCTTATAGAAGGTCGGCGTAAAATCAAGACTCGGCTCGCAGGTAAACTGAATCCTATCGGGATTTAAGACGTTCAGACCGGTGATAGACGTAAAGCTGCCGAGCTTCACGGACTTCACGCCGAGGTAAAATTCCGCCGGAGCCGTCACCAGACTCGTGAAATTGTAATCCAGTTCTCCACAGAAGCTGCGCGCGGGATCCTCGTACCATTTTGCAATCACGGAAACGTTTAATGTGGTGTTCGACTCAAATGTAAAATCGCTGCTCAGGCGGTCATACATATCGTCAAAGAGCGTGCCGCCGCTGCCATCCGTGATCTTTATGGCGAAATAGTCCGGCTGTACGTCAAAGGAGAGATCAAACCCGCCTTCCAGAGAATAGCTTTCGACATCTGCCGAGGTAGCCTCAGTCACATCGGAATCCACATATGCACCCGTGTAATTCTTATACTGCCAGACCGCGCTGTCCGGCAGGACGGTGTACATATTGGAAAGGGTGAGCACCGGCATCGCGGAGGAGGAGTAGATGCTCTCCGCGTATTCCGTGGTGATAAACGATGCTGCATCTGCTTCGCTGATCTTGAAGGCCGCGCCGGACGGATCGAGGAAATAGTTCATCGTCGGATCCGGATTGAAGTAATATCGATAGGTCGCGTCCTTGACATTTGTGGAAAGCGTCACCTTAAAGAACAGCTCTCCGGTCAGCGAATCCGGCAGTCCTACGATAGAGGTGGCGTTCTGCTGCATAGCAAGGAAGAAGCGGATCATGTCCTGTGCGCTTTCCCCATCGTCCCTTGAGAATGTATATTCCTTTTCATTTAGATCCGTAATGGACAGGCGCACCGCAGTTTTCTCGTCCACTGGCGCGTTCTGGGTCGTATAATAGCTGGACACCGCGACCGCCGTGGGAATAAAACACAGCAGGAGCAGTACGACAAATATAATTTTCTTTTTCACGCTCGAACCTGTATCCGCGGGAGAGAGCTCCGACGGAATCTTCCTTTCACACAATTAAGATAGGGATGTGTCGAATCGATCGAGTTTGTATCAAAAATCTTGGATTTATAGGCTTTTGATGCAAAACAACCTGAAATCAGCATTTCCATAGCAGTCACAATACACGGGTTCAGTATTATTATACACATACATGGGCAAAAAATCAAGTCTCCCAGCGAAAAATATCGCCGTTATGCGGAAAACCACAGCACTTTCCCATTGCGAATCCGGAACAGATGTGCTATAATGAAGAAAAGAACGATACCAGAATGAGGTGGACCACCTATGATCCGATTTGTCACCGGGTTGCCGGGATCCGGAAAGAGCCATACCATCCGTACACTGCTCACAGACGCACTATCGCGCAGCATGGACTGCGTACTTCTTGTGCCGGAACAGCAGGCGGTGCTGTGGGAGCGTGAACTCGCCGCCTATCTGCCACCTTCCGCCTGGCTTCATTTGGAGCTGACCAACTTCACACGGCTGGCAAACACTGTTTTCCGGCTCTACGGCGGACTGACACAGCCGAAAATCGACGATGGCGGGCAGATTCTCGTGCTGTGGCGCGCGCTTTTGTCCGTATACGATTCGCTCACAGTGTATGGAAACGTGACCGGCGGCAGAGAAGATAAAAATCTGTCCGTCCTTGGTACAGCAATTGCGGAACTCAAGCAGAACGGTGTATCCCCTTCCACAGCAAGCCACGCGGCAGAGATTTTGTCCGCGGATCCGGAATGCGCTCAATTCGCCGCAAGATTCGCAGACATTTCCCTCGTCTACGCGGCATACGAGGAGATTCTGCACACGGAATACAGCGACCGGGAGGATGTGATGGAGATTCTCTGCCGCACGATCGCCGAAAAACCGTATTTCGCCGGGAAAGCGGTCTTTGTAGATTCTTTCTATTCCGTCACCATTCCCGAAAAACGGATCCTGCGCACCATATTCTCCACCGCTTCCGAGGTCACTCTGACCTTCGCCTGCCCGCGCACAGATACCGGAGAGGTGCCGTTTGTCCACATTCGCAAGTATCTTTCACAGATGGAACGGCTCGTGGCGGAAAGCGGACAGGAGGTCACATGGCTGGATTGCGAAACGGATCACCGGCACCACACACCGGGGCTGTCCGCCATCACCAAGAGCTTATACGCGCACAAGCCGCTGTCCGGCAGCACCGCGGACGGGGAAATCGCGGTGACATGGTGCGCAGATCGGTACGAGGAGGCTGAAGCGATTGCGGCGGTCGTGGAGGAACTGACGGCACACGGCGCACGATACCGGGACATCGCTGTCGCCGCACGGGACATCACGCTCTGGAACGGAATCCTCGACGAAACGCTGCGCCGCCATGGGATCCCCATTTTCGTTGCTGACACAGACACCCTGTCGAAATCCGCTCCGGTGCGGCTGATTCTCTCTCTCTGCGCCGTGGAGGTCGGGGGATACAACCGCCGGGATCTCTGCCGCATGATCGACACGGGGCTGACCCCGCTTACCGACAGAGAGGCGGACTGCTTCGCGGCGTATACCCAGACATGGAATCTCCACGGCAGACGGGCGTATCTCGGAAACGGGGATGCGGATTTCGTGTGGAATTTCAACCCGGACGGCTATCGGATCGCCTTCACCGACTGGGGACGGGAGCTGTTGGCGCACGCCAATACGGCGCGGGAAAAGCTGCTTCCGGCGGTCGGACGTTTCTCGGATGTATTTCTCGATCGGGAAGCTGCCGTGGAGGTGATCTGCCGCGCCGTGGTGACGTTCTGTCTCGAAATGGATGTGCCTGCCCGACTGGACCGTCTCGCGGAGGAGGCAAAACGGGAGGGACGTGCGGAGGACAGCGCGAAAACGGCAGCACTCTGGACGCACATCTGTGACGCACTCGACAAAATGGTCGCTTCTCTCGGCGGCACCTTGCTCGACTGCGGCCGCTTCGCCGGACTGTTCACCCGTGTGATCGGTACAATGGAAATTGGCGCGATCCCCACCGGACAGGATGTGCTGTCCCTCGGCAGCGCGGACGGCGTGCGGTTCGGCGCGGTGCGCCACGTACTTCTTCTCGACTGCGTGGAGGGAATCTTTCCAGGCAGCGCGGAAGACAACGGATTCTTTCGAGAGCTTGACCGGATTCTGCTGGAGGGCGCCGGTGTCTCCATGCCCGGTAAGACGGGAGCGGATTTTGCCTCAGAGGAAGCGTTCATGTTCTATCGGCTGGCGTGTGCACCTTCGGATTCGCTCCACCTGTTTCTGCCGCGCAAAACAGATGGGGAAGCGTGCGTAATGGCAGAGGCGGTCAAACGGATCACAGACGGACTGGGCATCACACCGACCGTCTTTGCCGACTGGAACCTCCGGCGCAAAATGCGGCATCCTGCCGCCCGACTGCCGTTGTCCAGCGCAGAGGAGCGGCAGGCAGCATCTCTGTATCGGAAGAAATACCTTCCCGATGCAGCGGTGCATTACGACTATCCCCTCTCGGCAAACGACGATCATGGCACCGTGCAGGATGGCGCGCTGTTCGGCCGTGCTTTCACCCTGTCGCAGTCCAAGCTTGATCAGTACGCATCCTGTCCGTTCGGCTATTTCTGCACCTTCGGCATGGTACTGCGGGAGGAACAGGTCGCCGAAATCAGCGCACCGGACATTGGAACGTTCGTACACGCGATCCTCGAACGGTTTTTCCGGGAATGCACCGGACGAACCTACCCGATTCCGCAGGCGGAAACAGAGGAGATGGCAGATCAGCTGATCGTGGACTATCTGCACGGACTGGGGATCGATCCCGCAAACGGCAGACTCGCGTATCTTTTCACCCGCCTGCGGCGGCACGTGCTTCTCTTCCTTGAGGCTGTCATGCGCGAATTAGCTCAGAGCCGATTTGTTCCCACAGCGTTTGAGATTTCTATGGGTGCATCCGAGGGAAAAGGAAAAATCGCTTCCCTTTCCCTGCCGCTTGACAACGGAATGACGGTATCGCTCACCGGGACCATCGACCGGATCGATACCTACACAGCAGAGGACGGAAAAAAGTATGTGCGCGTCGTCGATTACAAAACGGGTAATGTGACCTTCTCCCTCGCCGATATTCGCGAGGGATTCCATGTACAGCTGCTGCTCTACCTCTTCACGCTCTGGAAAGGAAAAACGCCGTTTCAGGACAACAATGGTGCGGCAGAACTTCAACCGGCGGGAGCCGTCTATCTGACCGTGCAGCCGCAGGAAAAGCCCGCAAATGACATGGTGGATTCCTCTTACGCACGGGAGCTGGCACTCTCCAGTCTGACCCGCAGCGGGATCTATCTCGACGACCGGGAGATCCTCGATGCCATGGACAGCGGTCTATCGGGGAAATATGTGCAGATCAAAGAAAAAAAGGACGGCACTCTGTCCGGCAAAGCGGTTCTCGCGTCAATGGCGCAATTCGGGGAATTGTACACGGAACTGACGGATACCATCCGCACAATTGCCACCGCGATTGCAAACGAAGTCTCCCCCGCCAAGCCGCACAGCAACAAACACGGCTCGACAACATGCGGCTACTGCGCCATGCGTCCGGTCTGCCGATACCGCAAAAAGGACGGCTGACCCCGAACCACCATCCTATAGCATCATATCACAGGGAGAGCGATTATGGCAAAAATACAGTATACCCCCGCGCAGAATGCAGCAATTTGCTGGAGGGGCGGCAATCTTCTCCTCTCGGCGGCGGCAGGCTCCGGCAAAACGGCAACGCTGACCGGGCGGATTCTCTGGCTGCTTACGCATGAGGATGTGTCGATTCGGGAAATGTGCATCGTCACCTATACCCGTGCGGCGGCGGCAGAGCTGCGGGAACGGATCGCGGCACGGCTCCGGGAGCAGGTACAGGAAACGGGAAGCCGCCGTCTCGCGGGTCAGTTGGCGGAGTTGAGCGGCGCGGAAATCTCGACCATCCACGCCTTCCTCTACCGGAATCTGCGGCCGCTCTTTTCCGCGCTCGGTCTGTCGCCGGATTTCGTGATCGGGGATGAGCCGATCATGGCACAGCTGCGTGCGGAGGCGATGGCGGAAATTACGGACGAATGCTTTGATCGCGGAGAGGCGGATTTTCTCACGCTTGCCGACACCTTATCCGCGGCGCGCGACACGGAAACGCTCGACAAAACCTTACTGGAAATCGACCGTGCTCTGTCCTCCGCAGGAAAAACGCCCAACGATTTGCAAGTCTACGCCACCGCAATGTCTGACATCGATACAGACATGGATTTTTTCCGTCTGCCGCAGAGCGAACCGCTCAAGCTTCGCCTGTCAGCTACGCTGTCCCATTTCCGCATAACGATCACGGAAACGCGCATGGCGTTTTCCCCGGAGGTGGAAACAAAGTACGGTCCCTCTGCTGATGCCTTTCTCGATTGGCTCCACCGGATTGAGAATGCGCTTGCCGGGAACAGCTATGCCGCCGTGCGGAACGCGCTCTCGGACAGTCGTTTGCCACGCCTTGCCACAATACAGGCAAAAAACGCGACGGCAGAATCGATCCGGTTCAAGGAGCTGCGGGACGAGGGGAAAAAGGCTCTCGAAACGCTGCACAAATCTCTCTTTTTCTTTGACCCTGCGCAGATTCCCACCGTCTGTTCCCGCACCGCCGCGCTCCTCACGGCGTTGTCCGCAGTTCTTGCGGCGTATGAAGAGCGGTACCGGATGAAGAAGCGCACAAAGGGATTGCTAGACTACGGCGATCTCGAATCGTATGCCCTGTCGCTCTTTCTCGATAAAGACGGCAATCCAACCCCTACCGCTGTAGAAGTTGGTCGGAAGTATAAGTACATCTTCATCGATGAATATCAGGACACAAACGATGTGCAGGACGCGATTTTCCGCTCGATTTCCACGACCGCGCGCCGATTCCTAGTGGGCGACGTAAAACAGTCCATCTATCGATTCCGTGGTGCGGAGCCTGCCGTATTTTCGCGCTACCGGGATTGCTGGACAGTTCTGTCCCCGAAGGAAGCGGCAGATCGGACTGAGGAGAATTTCGCACCGGAAGAGGGATATTCTCTCTTTATGAGCGAAAATTTCCGCTGTGACCGAGCGGTGATCGAGCTGACCAATCTCGTCTCCTCGCTCCTCTTTCCGTATGGCGCGATCTCGTACTCAGATGCCGATGCGCTGCTTCTGGGTAAGAGTGAATCCGGAGACGAGGCGGCGGAAATCTGCCTCATCAAAAAGCCGTCCCGCGCCGACGCGGAGGAAGAAGACTCGGATGAGGAAACGGAGCGTTCCGAGGATACAGAAGAGGATCCGGAGGCGGCGTATGTGGCGGAGCGGATCCGGGACTATCTCACGCACGGACTGCCGGACGGCACCCCGGTCATGCCGGAGGATGTCGCGATCCTCCTGCGCAGTCCGGAATCGTCCGGCGAGAAATACCGCACCGCTTTGGCAAAACGGCACATCCCGGTCACATCCCCCAACGCCGATCCGCTCTTTGTCTCTCCGGCAGTGCTGCTCGCGCTGTGTATGGCGTACACGGCGGACAATCCGCTTCGGGACATCTATACGGCAGGCGCGCTCCATTCGCCTCTGTTCGGTCTGACAACCGCGGAGCTGACCGCGGTGCATCGACAGTCACCGGAGACCCCGCTGTACATCGCCGTGGAATTGGCGGTTCATCCGGAATCCGCACCTGTCGCGGATGTGGATTTTCCGGTGTCTCCTGCTTCATCCGATATTGCAAAACACTCTCCTTCTGCAGAGACGGTCGATAAACTGAAGAAATTCCTTGCCGCACTGCCGGAAATGCGCACTTGGGCAAGAACTCTGACGGCAGATCGATTCTTTGAACGGCTCTTTGCGGCGTATCGCTTTTACGATCTGCCGGAGGTAGCGGAGGATCCTACGGAGGCGCGGAACCTGCAATCCCTCTATGATCTGTCCCGCAAGCACGGCTCCGGCGGGATCAGTGCGTTTTTGCAAGTCACAGAAACGCTGCGTGACAACGCGCGCATGGAGAACGAATCCATCTCCGGTGTAACGCTGACAAGCATTCACAAATCCAAAGGGCTGGAATACCCCATTGTCATCGTCCCGGAATGCGCAAAAAAACGGAACGCAAGAGACGAATCCGCCGGGATTCTCTTTGACGGTGCGCTCGGTTTTGGTCTGCGACTGCCGGACGATGGTGGATTGGTACGATGCGACACGATTCTGCGATCGGCAATCGCGGAAAAGAAACGGACGGAATCGGTCGCAGAGGAAATGCGGATTCTGTATGTGGCTCTGACACGCGCGCGCACCAAGCTCATCTGCACGGCAAAGGTGCGGGATCCGGAAGCGTTTGTTGAAAAATATCGCGCCGAGGCCGACTATCCGACCTCGTATCGGATCACCACTGCAAACACCTATATCGAGTGGCTTCTGCTCGCCTCCTTCTCCGATCTGCCCTCCCGTCTGCGTGAAATCCACCTGATCACCCCCGGTATAGATCATCCCTCCGCGTGGGAAAACGCGCTGCCGGACACTCCCGAAGACAGTTTTCAACCGTTGGAAAATCCCATCGAAATGCCGGACGCTCCGGCAATTTATCCTACGCCGGAATACGCCGCGATCCCAACCAAGGTTTCTGTATCCGCGCTCCATCCGGGTATCGTTGACGAATGGCTGCGGCAGGGCGGCATAGCAGTCCGTACAGAAGAGAGCAGCATGGATGATCCTTACAACGCTCAGGCACCCTCGGCATTCGATCCGGACGGAGAGGAAAGCACGCCGGGAACCATATCGTCTGCCGATGACGCAGCAAAAGAGGACGTCCCCCTATCGGAGGACGTGATCACTAAGGCCATATCCAATCGTATCCCGCTGCCCCGTTTTCTGACCGGTATGGACGAGATCCGTACTCCGGCAGATCGCGGAACCGCCACGCACATGTTCCTGCAGTTTGCAGATTTTGACAGACTCTGGAAAACGGATGTGGATAGGGAGCTGTCCCGGCTCACAGAGGCGCATTATCTGACGGCAGAGACAGCGCGGCTCGCTTATCGTGGACAGCTGGCACAATTCCGGGAGAGCGCGTTGTTCCGACGAATGCGCGAAAGCCGGGAGATTCACCGGGAATTTCGCTTCAACGCGGAGCTTCCTGCCGCACGGTTCACAGATAATCCGGTACTGCGGGACAAGCTGACAGCCGATGGGATCGTACTAACGGTACAGGGAGTCGTGGATTGCGTATTCCGTGAACCGGACGGTACGCTGACTCTGGTCGATTACAAAACGGATCACGCGACAGCCGCCGATCGGGCGGATCCCGCCGCGTTTGCCGACAAGCTCCGCATACGCCATCGGAATCAGCTTGTGTATTACCGGGAGATTTGCGAAAAGCTCTTCTCGGAGCCGATTCGTACCGTATTGTACGCCACCGCTGTCGGGGGAGAGTTTCCCATTGTGTAACGCTGCGCCGTCTGTTTTGCAGTCATCTGCATGCAAAAGAAAAAAGTATGTCTCAGAGAGGCATACTTCATGCGGAAAGGTGCAGTTCAAGGTCAATCCTCGTCGATGTTGTCTACTTCAAATTCCTCTTTCGGAACACCGCATTCTGGACAGACAAACTCGTCCGGAAGATCCTCAAAGCGGGTACCGGGATCGATTCCGTTGTCCGGATCTCCTTCCTTTTCGTCATACGTCCAACCGCAGATGATGCACACATACTTCATACATATCCCTCCTTCCGCATCACGTTTTCAGCGTTTTTCATTATAGCAAATGATGCGGGGAAATGCAAGGAGAAATCTCATGATATTTCGTGAAAAGATTTGTGTAGTTTGTACAGAATGAAACATTCCGCGGCAATTCGACATCAGAAAAACGCGCAGAGAAAAAGCGACCGTGCGGAAAACGGTCGCTTTTTTGATAGGGAAACGGGGATACGCGGCAAAGGCGCAATGGCTGCTGTTTTTCGCCGTTCTCATCCCCGGATCCGTTCCACCCGCGGAGACACGTCGCAGGTGCATTCGTAGTTGATCGTGCCGGCAGAGCGCGCCAAGGCTTCCAATGCCTCGCCGCGATCGTCACCGAAAAGGACTGCTGTGTCGCCGGGGTGGATCGTACCTTCGTCCCCGGTGATATCCACCATGCACTGATCCATACAGATTCTACCGACGATTGGATACCGTTTCCCGTGGATCGCGGCGGAGGCGGCAGCATAATGGCGGGAAAAGCCGTCCGCGTATCCGATGGTCAGTGTGGCGAGCGTACGGGGGGTGATCGCCGTATAGGTCGCACCATAACTCACGTGTTCCCCGGCGGGCAATGTATGGATGTGTCCGACCGTCGTTTCCAGCCGCATGACCGGATGGAGGAGATCATCATCACGCACTACTCCGTTCGGAGACAGCCCATACAGCACGATCCCGGCGCGCACCGCGTCAAGATACGCCTCCGGAAATGCCAGAATTCCTGCACTATTTGCCGCGTGTCTAAGTCCCGGATCCACGCCGCGTTCCTGTAACCAGTCGAGCATCTGTCGATACCGCGCCCACTGGAGATCCGTCAACACTGTGCCGTCCGGCTGCGTTTTGCCGTCCATTTTTTCGTCGTCACAGCAGGCAAAATGCGTAAACAGTCCCGTCAGCCGCAGATGCGGATCGCGGGAGAGGGCAGCAATCTCGTCGGCGGATTCTTCCGTTACGGCAAATCCGACCCGGTTCATACCCGTATCCAGCTTCACATGGATCGACAGAGGTGCGGAGCCGGACTGTGCGACCGCGTGGGACAGCGCCAGCGCGTGTTCCGCCGATACCGCCGCACAGGTGATGTGGTTCTCTGCCAGAATCGGCACGTTTTCCGGGAAAGTATAGCCGAGGATCAGAATGTCCGGCTCCCTTCCGCGCGTTCGTTCCAGACTGCGAACCGTCAATGCCTCTCTTTCAGAGGACAGCGCGAAAAACCGGCACCCTGCCTCTCCCAGCACGTCTGTCATTATATCCACGCCGTGCCCATACGCGTCCGCCTTAACCACGCAGATCACTTCCGGTACTCTGCCTACCGTATGCTCTTTCACATACCGGCAGATTCCGCAGTAATTGTGGCGGATGGCGTCCGTGGAGATCACGGCTCTGTTTTTCGATAAAATGGGATGATTCATATGGATGGTGTCCTTTTTCAGAGGAAATACGGCGGCTGTACGAGTGAGGTCACTGTGCCGGTACGAAATCCGGAACGACAAAACGGCCCATGCGCGCGGTACGGATGGCGGATCGTTATTCCGGTCGGAGCCGCCGCCTTCTGACAGCCGACAAGCAGGAACAGTAAGAGTATTGCTTCCGTGATAAGTGAAAAAACGCGCATAAAAGATACCTCCGACACTCGATACCGTATTGTATGCGTGGTGCCGGAGAGTATATGAGAATTTCAAAGGCTTCTCAGGAATACGCTGACTCCATCGAGATTCGTATCAAAAGCCTGGGATTGAATGGGTTTATGTTGCAAAATCCACCTAAATCAGCGTTTCCTTAGTAGCGCAGCGGATTCTGCGGCATCACGAGTCCCTTGGAATTATAGAACTTCATGACCTTGACCGCCTTATTGGTCGCTTCAAAATAGAGGATCGTTTTCTTGCCGTTTTCATCGAGACGCAGAAAGTAGGAATCCGGGCTTTTCGGACTGCCACGGAAATCCAACACCGTATCCGCGCCACTCATATCTTCCTTATAGGCATCGGAAACCGGAGCAATTTTCGTGAAATCACTGACAAGTCGGGAATACAGCACCTTATCCTTCTTGCCCTGCGGTTGGCTGAATGTGATCTTCGCATTGGCGATCTCGTACCGATATTCGACAGCAACAAAGCGTTTCCATGTGTACACACGCAGTGCCATGATGGCAAGCGGGATAAACGGAACTGTGACGACCGCGACCCACACGCCGTAGCTGCCGCCCATAGAGCTGAGCTTGACCATAACGCCGAGATAGGCAAAAACGAGGACTGTGTAAATCCCAATCCATTGAAGCCGACGGACAAGAAATTTTCCTTCCGCCTTTGTTGTGACGGTTCTTTCTGCGTAGTTGCCACTTTCGTTCATACAAAAGCCTCCCATGATGCTCTAAGGTTGTTATCGTGCAGCCTTAGAGGTTGTGTATTCAAAGGGTCTATGCCTTGCCGCACATCCTGCAAGCCGCAGAGGGCGGCAGAATCGATGGGGTAGAATCCGAATCCTTTATATTTTACCATGTTTTCCCGCAAATGAAAAGCGTATTTTGTAAAAAAAATTCATACAGAAGCAAAGTTTTTTTGCTGCATACCTTGCCAAACGATACGTTTTTTGTTACAATGATGGTACCTGTACAGGATTAGTCGTTTTTTCTTTCATAACCTTTTGTCCGGAGGGATGTCGTATGCAAAGGTTCGCTTCGCTTGTTCTCGCGCTGTGTCTTCTTGTCACCCCGCTTCTTTGCGGCTGTGAATCGCCGTATGTCTATTCACCGGAGGAATGGTTTGCCGAAAACCCCATCCCTTCTCTCGCGGAAAACACCAAAAATCCGGTCGGCCTGGAAATCGACGAAGGCTATGAAATCCCCACTCTTTCGATCACGTGCGAAACGGATTATTACGATGTGCAGAAGAAGAACAGCGCGGATGCGACGATTGAAATCTCCGGGGACGCGCGGTTTTCAGGACTCCAGTACAAGGGAGAGGCGGAAATCAAGCTGCGTGGAAACTCCACCGCTGGGCAGGTCAAGCGTCCGTTTAAAATCAAGCTCGCGAAAAAAGCCAATCTCTTCGGCATGGGTGCAAATAAGCACTGGGTACTGCTCGCAAACTTTTACGACCGTACCCACCTGCGCAACATCCTCTCCTATGAAATGTCGGGAGATCTGGGAATGTGGTACTGCGAATCGGTCTGGGTGCGCCTGACCTACAACGGCGAGGACTACGGATTGTACCAGCTCTGCGAACAGATCCGTGTCGATCCGGAGCGCGTGGACATCTTCGACTGGAACAGTGCCGCCGAGGACGCGGCGAACGCTGTCGCGGACGGTATGGGATTGACAAAGAGGGAGCGGGAAATGCTCATCCTGCAGATGCAGTATGATCTGACCTGGGCGACGATCGGAAAGCAAGGCATGTATGACATCACACCGTACTACACACTTCCGGACACGCATGGCGGCTTTCTCATTGAGAACGACTCGTACAACGATGAGCCGTCGAAATTCACAACGGAAAACGGCGTGATGTACATGGTGACAGAGCCGAACAATCTTGTCGAGAGCCGGGAGATCTTCCGGTGGCTGAAAAAATACTTTCAGAACACGGAGGACGCGATCTTTGCTCCGGACAGACGGGATGCAGACGGTATCCACTATTCGGAATACATTGACATGAAATCGTTCTGCAATTTCTGGTACGTGAATGAAATGTTCAAAAACGGGGAAATGCTCTACAAGAGCACGTTCATGAGTCTCGATCACGACAGTCCCCTCGTATTTGGCCCGGTCTGGGATATGGACTGGGCGGGCGGAAACCATGTCAATCTCGGTGAGGACTTACAATCGCCGGAGGGATGGGTACACGGCGGCGGAGACAGGCAGGTCTGGTCGCGCTCCCTCTTCACAGATCCGTATTTCGTCCTGCTGCTCTACGAAAACTTTGACGATACGGTACGCACATCGATGGAAAACATTTCGACCAGGTTGGAGCGGTATGCCGCTGCCATTGCGCCGACCGCACGAGCCGACAGAGAGCTGTGGGACTGGGAATGGAGCTTTGACGACGAAATCGCGGTATTCCGGGACTGGGTAAACGACAGACGGGAATGGATGACAGCACAGTTTGCCTCTCCGGAGGTACTGCTCGCTTCGCTTGGAAAATACAAATCATCGCACCGTATGGAGATAAAGGAAATCGCGCTCCAGGACGGCGTATGCACCATGGAGGTGGAAACGGACGGCTCGTTTACAGCACTGCGCGTATACGTAAACGGAGACGTGGCCGGAGATTTCCCGGTGACGGCTGATGATAGCACAATCGCGCTGACTGTCACAGGAAGCTGGCGTGAAAACGGCGGGTACAATGCCGTGGAGGTGCAGGGTCTGGATGCGGACGGCAATGTGGTGATCCGCTACGAACGGGGCGGTGTGAAGGGCTGCGACATCTATGAAACGGTATGCGCGTTCGTCCAATGAGTCATCTGAGGCGGGTCGCATACAAAAGCGGAGCAGTTGTGGCAAAATTCGACAGAACTGCATACAAGGTAATGGGTGCGATTTGCGCAAAATAGAAGTTGACACCTATGGCAAGCTGTGGTAGAATACTGTTATAGTAAAAAATGACAAATGTCTGTTCCGCCATGTGCTGTACAAGATGGAAAAACATCGGCAGAACGCAAAAAGACAGATGGGCATATACGGGATAAACCGTATATCGCCGCGCAAGAAAGGCAAGGTATATGAGAATGAAAGAAAAAATGCGCTGCGGCATCGTCGGTGCGACAGGTATGGTGGGACAACGGTTCATCACACTGCTTGCCGATCACCCTTACTTCACCGTAACCGCGCTTGCCGCCAGTTCCAAAAGCGCGGGAGTTCCCTATCGTGAAGCCGTAGAGGGCAGATGGAAAATGGCCACGCCCATTCCGGATGGATTCGGCGATATGGTCGTTCTCAACGCGACGACCGATATTGACAAGATGCGCGAACTGTGCGATTTTGTGTTCTGTGCCGTGGATATGAAGAAGGATGAGATCAAGGCATTGGAAGAAGCCTACGCGAAGGCGGAAATCCCGGTAATCTCGAACAATTCAGCGAACCGCTGGACGAGCGATGTGCCGATGGTGATTCCGGAAATCAACGACAGTCACCTTGCCGTGATCCAGAGCCAGAGAGAACGGCTCGGCACAAAGCGCGGTTTTATCGCCGTAAAACCCAACTGTTCGATCCAGAGCTACGTGCCTGCACTGACACCGCTTCTGAAATACGGCATCCGCGAGGTGCTTGTCACGACATACCAGGCAATCTCCGGCGCGGGCAAGACATTCGCAACGTTCCCGGAGATGGTGGACAATGTGATCCCGTATATCGGCGGCGAGGAAGAAAAGAGCGAAACGGAACCGCTGAAGATCTGGGGAACGGTACGCGGCGGAACGATCGTCGCAGCAGACGCACCGATCATCACCACACAGTGCATCCGAGTTCCGGTGACGGACGGACATCTCGCAGCAGTATTCGTGAAATTCGACAATGTACCGCCGAAGGAAGCGATCCTCTCTGAATGGGCATCGTTCCGCGGACTGCCGCAGATGCTGTCTCTCCCACACGCACCGGAGCAGTTCATCACGTATTTTGAAGAGGACAATCGTCCCCAGGTGCGTCTCGACCGCGATCTCTACGGCGGCATGGGCGTGGCGGTAGGACGACTGCGCAAGGATACGCTGTTCGATTACAAATTCGTCGGTCTGTCTCATAACACCCTCCGTGGCGCGGCAGGCGGCGCAGTATTGATCGCGGAGCTGTTGTACAGACAGGGATACCTGGACTGACTTGAACAAAAAAATTCTATTTCCCGGAGACTCTCATGCATACGGAGACTCCGGGGATATTTTTTTATAAAACGGTTTGTATCAGGTTGATCGCACTTTCTTTCGATTGTGTCATATATCTCATTTTCACATTATAGTCATTCCATTATGTCGTTTTTCACAACTTTTGTGCATTTTTTTATTGTTTGTCGACCCATTCCAATACATATATATTAGTGTCTGTTTGGAATACCTATGATACAGGACATGCTGCATTGCCGTTTGTGGTAGAATATTCCTTTTTCGCTGCACCAATACCAAAAAAAAGGTACATTATCAGATAGGAACACAGGAAAAAAACGGAAATTCTCTGCGTTTTTCTCTTTTTGCAATACGAAAGTTTGTCTCGGCGAATATGCAGTTTTCGCGCCGATTTTCCCTCTATTCAGGGGTATGGCACCTGAAAATGCACACCGGACAGGTCATTTTCGTCAAATTCACCCAATTTCCGTGAAAATCTCTCCTGTGAATTTTCATGCGCGGACTTGTATTTTTATGGGAAATGATTTATAATATAGGGAGAAAAAAATGAGACAGCAAAAAGGAGGATCCTATGCTCCGACTGGAAAACATCACCTACAGTGTTCCGCAGGCAAACGGACAACGAGAGAAAATTCTCGACAACGTCAGTCTGGATATCGAGAGCGGTAAATACGTCGTCATCACCGGACCGAACGGTGGTGGCAAGACCACCCTCGCCCGCGTCATTATGGGAATCGTCACCCCGGATTCCGGCAGAATCAAATTCGACGGCATGGACATCACCCCGCTGGATGTCACACAGCGCGCCGAGGCAGGGATTTCCTACGCCTTCCAACAACCACCGCGCTTCAAAGGACTGACGGTACGCGATCTCTTACAGGTGGCAGCGAAGAAAAAGCTGACTCGTGACCAGTGCTGCGATTACCTCACCAAGGTGGGACTCTGCGCGAGCGATTATCTGAACCGTGAGGTGGACACTTCCCTGTCCGGCGGCGAGGTTAAACGAATCGAGATTGCGACTATCCTTGCCAAAAATGCATCTGTTATGATTTTCGACGAACCGGAGGCAGGAATCGACCTGTGGAGTTTCCACCGTTTGACCGCAACCTTCCGTGAACTGCATGAAGAATCGGGCGCAACGATCATCATCATCTCCCATCAGGAACGGATCATCTCTCAGGCAGACGAGGTGCTGCTCATCGCGAACGGTCATCTGGCAGGGCGCGGCACACCGGAGGAAATCCTGCCGAAGATCGACGGTGCTTTTGACAAAACCTGCTGCAAGCTGGGGGACGCCGCTTGTGCACCCGATGTATGTACGAAATAACCGAAAAATCGCGGAGGGAAAACGATGAACAATGAAGACATCCGCCGGGGACTGCTTGAAAAGATCGCCGATCTGCACGGTGTTCCGG
>CAVIKO010000001.1:0-27151 GCA_963643035.1 bacterium | reverse complement strand
GTGTTCCGGAGGGCGCATACAATATCCGCGAGAACAGTCAGCTCGCGGGACGACAAAACACGGAATATATTACCATTGAATCGAAAACGGACAAATCCGGCATTGACATTTATGTAAAGTCCGGCACAAAAAACAAATCCGTCCATATTCCCGTGATCATCACAAAAACCGGTATCACGGAAATGGTCTACAACGATTTCTACATTGGCGACGACTGCGACGTATTGATCGTGGCGGGTTGTGGGATCCACAACGAAGGTGACGAGAAATCCGACCACGACGGCGTGCATTCCTTTAAGATCGGCAAGAACTCCCATGTGCGGTACATCGAGAAGCACTATGGCGAGGGCAAGGGTACCGGGGAACGAGTCATGAACCCGACGACAATCGCAGATCTGGACGAGGGCGCGTTTCTTGAAATGGAGACGGTACAGATCGGCGGGATCGATTCGACGAATCGGAAAACTGTCGTGACGGCAGGCAAAAACGCGCAGGTCTCTATCCAAGAGCGGATTCTCTCGGACGGCAAGCAGGATGTCGTGAGCGACACGCAGGTAATCTTAAACGGCGAGGGTTCCCGTGCGCAGATCAACTCCCGATCGGTAGCCAAAGGAGAATCGACGCAGTTATTCTATCCGAAACTGACGGGCAACACGGACTGCTTTGGACACGTGCAGTGCGACTCCATCATCATGGACAACGCGAAGATCCGTTCCATTCCGGAAATCTGCGCCAATTCCGTGGACGCACGACTCATCCACGAGGCAGCCATCGGCAAGATCGCGGGCGACCAGATTCTGAAGCTGATGACGTTGGGTCTCACGCATGAGGAAGCAGAGGAAAAGATTCTCTCCGGACTCCTCAAATAAATCAGCACATCCTTAAACAGAAAAATACTACACCAGGAGAATGCGTTATATGAAAAAGAAGTACACGGAATACACGTCGGCGGAGCTGAACGAAATCCTTGCTGCCGAACACACGAAACTGGATCACTGGTCGGACATGAATCTGACGCTGGATCTGACGCGCGGCAAGCCAAGCCAGATGCAGCTTGACCTGTCATCGAATATGCTCGGCATCATTGGGGATCGTGGCGACTGCTTCTCGGAATCTGGTCTGGATTGCCGCAACTACGGAATTCTCGACGGTCTGCCGGAGACAAAGCGGTTGTTCAGCGAGCTTTACGGGATTCCCGCGTCGCAGCTTTTGATTCTCGGCAACTCCTCCCTGACAGCGATGTATGACACAATTTTACGTTGTATGCTCTTTGGTGTGGCGGGCGGTCACGAACCGTGGTGCAGACAGGGGCGAATCAAGTTCATCTGTCCGTCTCCCGGATACGACCGTCACTTCACGATCTGCCGGACACTGGGAATTGAAATGGTACCGGTAAAGATGACACCGACCGGTCCGGACATGGACGCAGTATACGATCTGGCATGCTCAGATCCGTCTGTAAAGGGTATCTGGTGTGTGCCGAAGTTCTCGAACCCGGACGGCTACACCTATTCGGACGAGACGGTAGAGATGTTCGCAGCGATGAAGCCGGCGGCACCGGATTTCCGGATCTTCTGGGACAACGCCTACGCGGTACACGAGTTATACGATGAAGAGGTACATCTGGCGGATATTTTCGCCCGTGCGAAGGAATACGGCACGGAGGACAACATCTTCTACTTTGCATCCACCTCGAAGATCACGTTCCCGGGTTCCGGTCTTGCAATTATGGCAGCAAGCGAGAAGAACCTTGAGCAGATTCGCCCGATCTTAGCAACGCAGACGATCGGTTTTGACAAGATCAACCAGATGCGTCATGTGAAGTTCTTCAAGAACGCGGACGGCATTCACGCACATATGAAGAAGCACGCAGCGATCATCCGTCCGAAATTTGAAATGGTGGAACGCATTTTCGACAAGGAACTGGACGGTCTGGATATCGCAACCTGGACGAAGCCGCGCGGCGGATACTTTCTCACGCTGTACTGCATGGACGGCTGTGCGCGCCGTGTCTACCAGATCTGCCGCTCCGTCGGTGTGACCCTGACACCTGCCGGTTCCGTCTATCCGTACAGCCGCGATCCCGCCGACAGTGCGCTCCGCATTGCCCCGACATTCCCGGAAATTGACGAACTGAAGCAGGCAGTCGAAATTCTGACCTGCGCCGTAAAGATCGCCGCGATTGAAAAAATGCTGAAAACCCGCGCCTGAATTGTAGGTTTTTGGATGTGCGGATCGTTTCTTTCCTGTATTCCGGAAATACACATTTCTAACTCCTCATTTCCGTTCTTCCTCTCGACATACACAAAAAAGGCTTCGTCCCATTTTTGATGAGACGGAGCCTTTTACTATTCTGTTTTGACTTAACCTTAGTGGATGATGGTCGGGTCGCCGTGGAACGCAGGGAGAGCGTGCGGGCGAACGATTTCTCCGCCGGATTCATAGGAATCGATAGCGGCAAAGATATATTCCATGGTTGCGAGGGCGTCTCTACCGGATGCGCGGAGGTGTTCTCTCGGCACTTCATTCACGAGATCCTCATAGAACGCGTGAATACGGATCGGGAACGTTGCGGAGAAGTCAGTAATACCGGTATTGTAGATCTCCGGAGCCTGTCCCTGCTTCCAATAGGTGAGCTTTTCGACACAGTTTTCGATGCAGAACGTACCGTGGGTACCAGCAAGTTCGAAGCTCCACCAGCCGCCCAAACCGAAGTTGGCATCGCCTCTCTGGGAAAGCAAATAGCCGACGCAGCCGTTCTCAAATTTCATGTGTACAGAGGTGATGGACATCATCATATCCTCAGACTGACGGCGCGCACCGGGCTTTTCCATGAAGCACTGGATGTGGGAAATATCGCCGCAGTAATGGCGCATAACGGAGAAGGGATGGGTCAGGAATGCCTTGGCGTGCGCGTAGGGCATATTCATACGGCTGAACTTATCTGCTCTGGACACGTTCACGGCGGATCCATCGAAGCCAACCTTGGTCAGCGCGTAAACCTGTTCGCCGATGCTGTCGTTTGCCATCAGCTCATCCGCACGGAACGCGGGACCGCTGAAGTAGTGGTTCAGGTCACAGCCAAGATACAGATTCTTGCGGGCAGCGAATTCCACCATTTGACGTGCTTCCTCGATGTTATTGGAGATCGGCTTTTCCACGAGAACGTGCTTGCCGGCGTCGAGAGCCTCCATGGTCGGAACAAAGTGCCAGGAACCGTTTTCAAAACCGGAAGTCGTTACGTGGACAACCTCGATTTCCGGATGCGCGATAAGCATTTCCTTGAGGGAGTAGAACGCTGGAACCTTGAATTTTTCCGCAGCGTCGTCCGCTCTCTGCTTGTTTACATCACAGACCGCGACAAGCTCCGCCAGCGCGTCGTTCTGAATGCAGGTTGCATGCTGATTGCCTATGCCGCCCATACCGACAACGGCACTCTTGAAGATTTTTTCCATTGGTATATCCTTTCCGGGAATCATCCCATTGAGAAGTACGAATTGTGTTTGATAACGCGGGGAAACCAAATGATCTGGCAAACCCGCATCAAAAGAAACGATCTGATATGCAAAATCCTACGATAGTGCAGTCTTCACTTGCACAGATTATATCCCGATCAATCCCGCATAAAAGTTCTTGGCAAGGTCAAAGAAACCGTCTTTCCCCTCATATATCCTCCCGAATGTTCTTTCGATAGGAAGCAGGGGGCAAACCGACGGCGGTTTTGAAAACACGGGAGAAGAGGCTGACGTCAGAAAATCCGGTCTGTGCGGCGATTTCGGCGATGGAGAGGGACGTATTGCAGAGAAATTCCATGGCTTTAGCAATCCGGAATTTGCGCACGTATTCGGAAGGAGACATGTACATCACCGCCTTGAACCGACGCGCCATATAATCCGGCGACAATCCCGTGACCGCGGACAGCTCCGTCATCGTCACATCTTCGCAATAGTGTTCGTTGACATACTCGAGAACCTTATAGATATAGCCATAGTAGTCGTCGCTGCCAGCCCGTTGTTTTTCACGCTGTGCTGCGTAGAGCCGCGAATAGCGGACAAGAAACAGCACGAGCCGCGCCTTGACGGAACTTTCCCATCCATTTTCACGCACATCGTATTCGCGCAGGATCCCCTCGAGCATCGTTTCTATATTGCGTCGCTCACCCACATCGATCCGTAGGATCCGGCTCTGCATGATGCTTTCCGGCCGTGCGCTGTCGCCCTCCTTCTCTCCGAGAAACAGTTCACGCAATCCCGACAGTCCGGTAAGCTCCGGCAACAGATCGCCCAACGCGTCTCCGTAAAAGATGCAGTTATACAGCTTCACCTGCTGCGCATTGATGTACGCGTGCTCCTCACCCGGCCGGATGAAGAACAGGTTGCCCGCCGACAGCATCTCGATCTCACCCTCGCAGGAGTGCAGCGTAAACCCGGTACGCACGTACACCATCTCGTAAAACAAATGCGAGTGGGTGTCGCCGTGCGCGTGGTTATGCAGCGCGTCAATGACACGGATTCTGCAATTATCGCTGAAAAATTCATCGCCTATGACGGTTGCCATATCTACCTCCTATTGGGTTACGGGGATACGAGAGGAACGGGGAACGAGGTTTTTGAAAAGCCGTGAAAAACTTTTATAAAGGGGGATTGGGGACAAATATAGTTTGTGCAAATCTGGACCTAACCATATCGCTTATGCAGCACGTTTTACAGGGGAGCGAACGTGCTATCGTGGGGATATTCAGGCGGTATCGATTGTTTTGGAGATTGGTGTCTGCTGTATCGATACCGTCTTATTTTGTTACTCAGTAATATCCTTGACTTGGACGACTGCGCCGCCTTCTTCCACAGAGCGGATCATGGCGTGGATAACGCGGGAGGCTTCTAACCCTTCCTTACCACTGCCGTCGATTTCCTCGGGCTTACATCCGGCGTCGACCTGGCGTACGAATGAATGAATACGATCGCGGAAGGTATCATAGAAGCTCTCAAATCCGTCGAAAACCGGATTGGTATAGACTTCTTTGACATAGGTTTCGGCGGGATACAGGGTCGCCTCGCGCCACATATCCTCGAACACGAACCGTCCGTTGGTACCGGCGACCTCACAGCGTTCCATGGGATGACCGCGCTTGATGTCATAGGACGAGGTGAGATGTCCAACCGCGCCGTTTTCAAACCGCATTGCCGTGGACTGAGTGGAATAGATGTCTCTTCCGGGAGCCTTCATCGCAAAGGTGGATACCTCCTTGATGGGACCACAGAAATACTGCATGATGTTCACGGAGTGGGGATTGAGTGCTTTCAGGTGGTAGTACACGGAATCGAGCGGCATGAATTTGCCGATCCACAGTGCCATATTGCAGAACAGAAGACTGCCAATCCTGCCGTCGTCCTGCCATTTCTTTGCCTGACGCGCGGCGGGGGTAAAGCGGTGGTTCATATCAATGCCATAGCACAGACCGAGTCTTGCCGCAGTTTCGACCATTTCCGTCGCGTGACGAAGGTCATTTGAAATCGGCTTTTCGCCAAGGACGTTGCAGCCTGCTTCAAACGCCTGCATAGTCGGCTCATAGTGGTCGCTGGAGTATTCGTAGCCGCCGGTCGTGATACTGACGATGTCCGGCTGCATGGCGGCATAGCATTCCTTTGCCGAAGTGAAGTACGGCACACCGAATTTCTCACCGGCAGCGCGCGCAAGCTCTTCCACGCGGTCGCAAACGGCAACCAGCTGCGCCTGTTCGCATTCCGTATACGCTCTGGCATGGCGGTGTCCAATATGCCCCATGCCCACAACAACAGTTCTTTGCATGATACTATCCTTTTTTATATTGGATTTTTTCGCAGGAAGACCTTTTTTGGAAAAAGGCCTTCCCGCACCCTTTCCAAAAACCTTTACACTATTGGGTAAGCGTTCGTTTATACATATCGATAATCCCTGAACTATATGTAACAGTGACAAAATTCAGTCTTAGCGAGATGCTCGTCTATACCATTTTATGTAGGTTTTACAGGGTTTCTCAAATCCGTATGTTTATCGTTTTGGACTCAGCCGTTCTTCTTGATTTCCTGGAGCTTCTTTGCATCATCGGGATTGCCGATGTGGAGGGTCTTGTATGCTTCCTCAGAGGATGCGAACGGTCTGCCGAATCCGTTCCAGTTGAGGTTCGTGTAGATCGGAGCAGTTCTACCGGTTTCCTTTTCTCGCTTTGCAATATGGTCGAGCATCCGCTTCGTCAGCAGTTCCACGACTTCCGGGTACTTCTCGGCGACGTTGTTGTATTCCTTCGGGTCTTCGATGAGGTTATAGAGCTCCACAGCGGGTTTGAAGTGGAAGTCTGGTTCCAGAGCGACCATGAGCTTCCATTCCGGGGTACGCCAACCATGCTTCCGCATCCAGGTAGCCTCGGTGATGTAGCATTCCGGCTCTTCCGGCACCTTTCCGTCCATGACATCGAAGAGGTTTCTGCCGTCGAACTTGACGTCGGTTTCGATACCGAGCATGGCAAGAATAGTGGGCATGATGTCCTTTTCGTAAGCATAGGTCTTGACGTGCTTGCAGCCGCGGAAGTACTTCTTGCAGCCCTTGCCGAATTTGATGGCGAGCGGCACGATCAGGCAGTTGTCGTACATGGAGTGGTGGTCAAAGTAGCAGTCGTGATCGTAGAGAGTTTCGCCGTGGTCGGAGGTAAACACAACGATGGTGTCGTCCGCGATGCCCAGATATTCGAGCTTATCGAGGATGATGCGGATGGACGCGTCCATGTAAGCGATGGCGCCATCGTACTGTGCGCAGATATATTCGGCATCGGTGCACTTCGGCGGGAACCAGGAGCAGAAATAATCGCGGAACGGCAAAAATTCGTACACGGGATCGAGGGAGTGGTTATCGGGATCGTTTTCGTTGCCCGGATAGAACATTCTTTCAAACGGTTCCGGCGGGAGATACGGGGAGTGAGGATCCATGTGACGTAAGAAGAGCATGAACGGCTTATCCTCACCGGCGAGTCTTTCCAATTCCGGAATAGCGACGCTGTTTAAGCTCTCCGCCTTTCTGGATCTGCCTTCTCCAAAGGAACCCCAGGTGATCGGGTAGCTGAGGTAGTTGCCGAATCCCGGGAAACCGCCGTAGTTTACACAGGTCGTATTGTAGCCGTTTTCCTCCAGCACCTGCGGCAAGGTCTTCATATCGGGCAGGTAACCGCTTTCATGGCGGAGTGCGACAACGTTGGTGCCGAAGCAGTCCTTACCGGAGAGCATGGATGCGTAGCCAGGCGTGGTCGGGATGGAAGGGCTGAACATGTTGTCAAACACGATGGAGTCCTCGGCGAGGAATTCGTCGATATGCGGTGTAGTCAGCTTCGGGTAGCCGTACAGGGACATACGGTCGCGACGAAGGCTGTCGATCCCAAAGAATAAAATGTTCGGGAATTTCTTGGACATGGTTTTGTTCTCCTTATTTTAGATTCGTTGTGACAGAGATACTGTCTTTTTTAAGGATGCGCTAAATGGATCGAGATTTTACGTTAAAACCTTAAAGTATGTTTTTCGTATAAAAATCAACCTTTCATTTACGTTTCCTTAGTCTACAAATTTTTCCGCTACGGACGCATACTGCTCTTCCGTAGCCTTCATAGAAGCTTCCAGAGGCTCTTTAACCGCTGCATACAAAGATGTAATATCCTGTTGTCCAAGCTTCAAGCTGAAAAAGCTGCGGATATCCGCCTGGAAATTTCCGAAATACATGCTGGTGGACAATTCTACCGCGACATTTTGGAAAATCAAATCGATGATTTGCGCAGATTGCTCGTCTCGTGTGCTCTTAAGCATCAGAATGTTCTCGAATACTGCGGGACGAATGTAGTCATAACCATATGCAACCATGGCATCTGTAATGGTTCCCGCCATAGCCAGCGTGTCCCCTTTCAGAGTAACCGGAATCATAGCGGTGGTATTAATCCACGGCTGGCTGAATGCAACATATTCCGCCTGCATCTCATCGTACTTCGGCATCGGAAGAATACCGAAATCGTAAGAAAGATCACGGAAACCTGCAAGATCACAGGAGGTCGGATTATAGAACAGCGCATTTCCGTCCTCAAAGACATTGTCGTAGCCGTAGGTGCCATCCCAGACCTCGCCATCCTCTTCAAAGAAGGAAACCATCTTCTGGAACAGATTTGTCATTCGCTCATCGCCCAGTTTGGATACAAGGTGGCCGTCCTCACTTTCCACCAGGTGGAAGCCGGCGCCAAGGATAAATGCCTCATGACTATCCCAGAAGAAGCCGAGGCTGTCCTCATGGTCTATTCTGCCGTTTCCGTTGGAATCGTTCACCGCGACGCGGGAAAGCTCCATCATTTTATCAAGCGTCCATTTGCCATCGGTTACAAGTCCATAAACATCCTCAAGGCCTAAATCTTCTGCAAGGTCGCGGTTAAACATCATGAGATACACAGAACCGTAATAGCGCGGAGAAATCATACTGGAGGCAAAATACAGGCTGTCGGCGATATAGCTTGTCGCATTCATCTCCGGGAACCAATATTCCTTCTCCAATTGAATGCCCGGCACCATGTTCAGTGGGTAGATACAGCTTTGTGCGGCTAAATTGCGCGCCGTATCCGCATGATCTTCAATGATAAGCTCATATCCGCTGTCTCCTGCAAGAATTCCTTTGGAAAGGAGTCCTGCCATTGCAGCAGTGGATGTCTCATCGTCAACGGTATATTGCAGTTTTACATTGTAGCTGTCTTCAATGAAACTGTCTCGATTGAACAGCGTGTCATTCAGAATTTCACCGGTCAACTCATCCGCATGGTTGAGTAGAATTGTGTTGACAGTCCCGTTGATGGTATTGGAGGTGTAGATGCGGAAGTCCGCGCTGTTGTAGTTCTGCTTGGCAAGACCCGCCGAGAACGTGGTTTCCTCTGCTTCTGTCTCCGATTCCGTCGTCTCTGTACCGGTTGTCTCTGTCGGAGTGTTTGCCTTGGTTTCGTTGTCACTTGTGGAACTGCTGCAGCCGCTCATGGATGCGATCATCAGGGCCGCGAGGATTGCTGCGATATACCGTTTCTTTGTCATTTGGGTTTCTTTTCTCCGTGTATTTGCTGTATTAAATTAGGTTGTGCCGGTTTGGGCGGACGGATGTTTATTCCGCTGTGTCGATGGCGGCAAAGGCCTCGTTGACCTCCGCTATCTTCTTTTCCGCCGTCTTCAGCTTCTTTTCATACAGGGACGTGAACGCCTGTTCCTTCTGATTCAGACGGAAGATATTCATGACCCCTTCGTTGTAATCGCCGAATTGGTAGTACCAGCCAAGATCGTACACGCGCGTTTCAAAAATCAGGTCGAGCATAGCTGCCGATTCCTCATCCCGTGCGGATTTTGTCTTGAGCGTTACATCATAATACGCCGGGGTGACCGTGTACATACCCTCGCATGCCAGAGCCTCTGCCATGATCCCGCTCTTTTCGAGATCCGCGGGTCCCTGCGGAATGCAGAAGAACACGGAATGCCACGAGCCGACCGTATTATAATACTCTGTCTGCTCTTCGTCATACTTCGGATACGGCACGATGCCGAAATCCGCCTCCATGTCACGCAGCTTCGGTACGATCTGCATCAACTGCATGAAGAAGAGTGCCTGGTTGTTCGAGAACATTTCGACCGCCACCAGATCGGACGCGTCTACAGCTCTCTGGTACTGGAACGTGATCGACGTGTTTCTGCCGAACGGTACGAATTTGTCCAGCGTGTTTACTACTCTTTCCGTGTTCAGGCTGAGTACAATCTTACCGCTCTCGTCTACCTTTGCGCACTTTTCACCGGATGCGTTGACCACCGCCATACAGCTGTCGTCCCAGATGAGCGCGCCGTACTGGTCGTCACGGGTCCATTCGCCGTCGCCGTTTACATCCGATGCGGCAACCTCGCAGAGCGACAGGAACGTATCGAGCGTCCATTTGTCGCTTTTCACCAGATCATATGGACTCTCGATCGCGTAGTTCTCCGCCAACACCTTGTTAAACAGGATCGTACAGGTCGCATCGTTGTCCGCGGTGGAGATGTCGCCCGTCGTATAATAAAGACGGTTCAGTACGGTCAGATCGGTGTTTGCCTTCTGATCCCACCATGCGGCTGTAAAGTCGATATTCGGGATCGTTTTCAGATCCATCAGCGTGCCGCTTATCGCCATTTTACAGGTCGAATAGCCGGGGAGGAGCATGAAGGCGTAATTGTTGTCGCCTGCCATAATCAGATTGTCGATGGCTTTGACCACCGGATCATGGATACAGTAGGATTGTGTCTCTGCGTTGTAGTCGTAGGAGACGATCTTCACATTGAAGCGTTCCTCGATCGTGCTGTTCCGTTCAAACCGCGCGTCGTTCACCGCCTCTCCGGTCAACTCCGATGCACCGAATTCATTCTTCGATGTACCGGATACCGTGTTTGCGCCCTCTATGTTGTACGCCACAAAGATCGGCGTATCCTCTCCGCCGTAATCCTTATCCGGAAGAACCGCGTAGGGACGCTCCGTCTCTGTCTCGGTTTCCGTCGTCGTTTCGTTTGTGTCTGCTGTCGTCTTGTTCGTTTCCGTTTCATTTCCACCGCTGGAACAGGAGATCATCGTTGGAGCGAGAAGCAGAAATGCCAGAAGCAGCGTAAAAATGTGTTTTTTCATGCTGGGATTTCCTTCCAAATAACGTAATCTTTCATGTTTTTTCGGGGATATTGTTGTCACGAACTCGATCGGTTCTGTCGTTCAAAAAGTACGGAAGCTGCTGATACATGGGAAACGCGTCCTACAGGAAGCCTTTGCTGCAAGATCGAACTGCGCAGTGCTTCTCTTTGACTGTTTTCGCGCAAAAACACATCGTATTCCGGCGTTTCCCTGTTGTATCCGGCGAATCCATTCTTTTCCTTGAAATCTTTGCTGGGGTGTTGCGGGTGTGCGGAAAGATCCCCTATCGTATATCAGGATCCCGCCGCTGTGATTTGTTTTATCGTGCGCCGAGGTTTTTCAGAATAGCGTTCATGTAGCCGTAGCTTTCCGCAGCGATCCGGGTTGCGTCCGTCAGACTCTGATCCGGTCCGATAACCTCCAGACAAACCGGCCCGTTGTAATCGGCGTCCACCATCGCGCGGAAGTAGCCGAACAGATCGATGTCGCCTCTGCCGCATGCCTGATTCGTCGGATCTCCCGGGGAAGGACCGTCGCCCTTGCAGTCCCGGATATGGATGTGCTTCATGCGGGAAAGGACTGCCGGCAACGCCTTCGCCGGATTTTCACCCGCTCTGTGAATGTGGGACGGATCCATGTCCACGCCAAATGCCGGAGAGGTCACATAGTCCATCATACGCAGCGTGGTCGGAGTGGAATATACAGCAGCACCTACATGTGCCTTTACACACAGCGTGATGCCGAACTTTTCCGCATCCTCTGCCAGAGACTGTGTTTCCGCAATCACCGCTTTCAGGCTTTCCTCATCGTTCATCGTACCGCCGGGGCCAATGTTCACGATCGGGATTCCAATCTCCGCACAAGCTTCAAACGCAGTCAAAAGGCGTTCTCTGTCGCGGGAGGCAACTTCCGTGGACAGGAAGGGAAGATCGAATTCATCGCGAATTGCACGCAGTTCCGCCGCCTGTTCCTTCCATGCGGATAGGTTCAGATGCTCGCACATGCCGGCAATTGCGGAGATTTCCACTCCGTCATAGCCGCACTTCTTGATCGCTTCCGCCGCTTCGCGGAACGATACTGTCTTGAACAGTACGCTGTTCACACCTAATTTAATCATAAAACTCTCCTTTTCGGATGAAATTTTCTAACTCACTTATAGTAAAGCAATTTATAGATCAGCACCGCCGGAAAATCCGAAACAGCACAAACCGTACAAAATAAGGAAACCGCAATCAAAAACACCTGCGATAGCGATTTCGTTTTCAAAAAGCCGCGTTCCCGCGTCCCCTCAGTTCAGGCGACCGAGAATGTTCTGCAATGCCGTCTCGTAGGCCGTTTCCGCACGGGCTTTGATCTCGGCGCAGTTATCCTTGTTTGCGTATTCAAGGATGAACGGCACCTTGTCCGTAAAGCGCATATACAGTTCCATAAAGCGCGGCCAGTCGATGTCCCCATCGCCGAGATTCACGCCATAGGTCGAGTTGATCTTGCGATCTTTGCCGTGAAAGTAGTATACATCGTGTTTCAGATGGCGGAACATGCCCTCCTCGTCCTCTGCGGCAATGAAGTTCGCCGGATCGAGCATCGCGCCCAAACGGACTCCCGATTCCGCCTCCAGTTCCTCAATCAGCGTCTTTAAGCGGCGCGGCGACGGAATTATATCCAGAACGCACGCTTCCAGAGCCATATGAACCCCACGGGCTTCAGCCTCCAGACACGTGAATCGGAGCGTTTCCTTGATCCGTGCGTAGTCCGACTCGTATCGATCCGCGTTAATCCCGCGCTGTCCCGGCGTAAATCCGCATTCGCTCGCCAGATACGGTATTCCCGCCTCTGCCGCCATGTCGATGTATCGGAGTATATACTCCTTCTCGCGCGCCATTACCTCGTCATCCGGATTGCGCAGATCCGTGAACATTCCAAGCGATGTCACTTCAATTCCGCGCGAACGGAATTCCTCCGCCGCCTCGCATACTCGCGCCGGTGTGATCCCCGTGAGATCTCCAATCCCGTTGTATGCCCAACCGCCGAGATCGCTGTGGACAAAACACAGTTCCGTACACTTGAATCCGATTTCCTGCATCCGCTCTGCCGTTTCCTTTACGGACAACCCGTTGAACGACCGTGTGGTAATCCCTATGTTCAGCATTTCTTCTCCTCCTTTTTTCTACAGCATTCACCTTTCATGTTTCTGCCGCTTGCGCGGCTTTTCTCATTCTGTTATCCGGCTTCGTTATTTTTCGGACATACTCGTCCATATACAGCGCAAAAAGTAAAGTCTTTCCGAAACGTTGCCGACGACGCATGACTCGTTTCGTATTTTTCACAATTCTCAGTTTCATTCCTGTACGGTCTTATTATAATATAACGATTTCCAACTTGCAAGTACATTGCGAAAATATTCTGTATTTTTTCTGCCAAAAAAGCGGAAATCGTCAATTTCTTTCGTTTTGCACCCTTTCGTCATCCTCCGTCTCCCATGTATGCACCATTCGATCGTTATTGACATTTGTCGTCTCTTTATGATTCGATCGAAAATATATTGTAAACTTTCTCGTCTACGTTATGAATTTTTTGTGAAATCCCCATTGACAAAACGTGTTTTTTCCTGTATAATAAAGATGGTTACAGTTTGTTTACAGGATGCTCGATTTTTCCTCATATTTTTACCGTCTAATTCCATATCCAGATGAGGACAACTTTCCCTTTGAAAAATACCACCCAAGGAGGCAGCCATGCAGATGTATAAAACACTGCCACATATTATCACCGCCGTACTCCTGCCGCTTCAGCGCATTTATCCGTCTCCCATAGAACAACCGGAACCGTTCGCACCGCCGACCGGGGACATCAATTTCGGCATCATCGCCGCCGTTGTCTGCATCGCGCTCTTTCTGATGTACATCACGCTGCGTGGCAAGCGGAGGAAATGACCGCCGTGGAGCATCTGCCCAAATTCCCGAACATTCCCATTCTCGTGCAAACGGCCTCCTACGTGGTCTGCATCAAACCGCGCGGAATCCTTTCCGAATCCACGCCGGAGGGAAACGGACTGCCGGAGCTTCTCGCTGCACAGTTGTCCCTGCCCCGCGTCTATCCCGTCCACCGTCTCGACGCGACGACCGGGGGTGTGATGGTTTTCGCCACAACAAAATCCGCAGCAGCCGCCCTGTCCGAGCAGATCACGTCCCACCGCTTTTTCAAAACATATCTCGCGCTCTGTGAGGGAGTGCCGGAGCCCGCGATTGGTGCCATGGAAGACGAGTTGTTCTTCGACCGGCGCAAAAAGCAGTCCTTCGTTGTCGATCGTCCACGAAACGGCACGAAATCCGCGCGGCTGACCTACCGGGTACTTGACGAGCGAACCATCGCCGACCGATCCTGCGCGCTGTGTGAGGTGGAACTGGAAACCGGCCGTACCCACCTGATTCGCGTACAGTTTGCCAGCCGCCGCCATCCGCTCCTGGGAGATAAAAAATACGGCGCGAGGATCCCGTACCACGGGCTGTCCCTGTGGTGCCGCACGATCTCCTTTGCCGATCCCGACACGGGTGCTGCTGTGTCTTATGACGCGGTCATGCCGGAAGAATAACATAGAAAAGGAAAAATCCGCTATCCCTTATTTGAAGTGGGATAAAGCGGATTTTTTTCGTTTGGGTGGAGCCGTGCGATCCGACACAAGAATTGCGTGCTGCTCTCTCCCTTTGTTTGACGGGTTATTTTGTCGCTTCGATTTCGCGGATGCGGTCGCGGAGATAAGCGGCTTCCTCGAAACGGAGTTCTTTTGCCGCTTTTTTCATCTCCTCGGTCAGAGCCGCGATCCGATCCTCCCTGCGCATACTGCCGTTTTTCTCGACAGGCAGCACCTCGACGGCATTCTGAGACGGTCTGCCGCGCCGGGATTTCTTCGCACCGTGTCCGTCCTCCGCTGCAATGGCAATGGATTCCGCGACGGGCTTGACAATCGTTTGCGGCGTAATCCCGTGCGCCGTGTTGTACGCGATCTGGATGGCGCGCCGCCGTTCCGTTTCGTCGATGGCAGTTTTCATGGAATCCGTGATCGTGTCGGCATACAGGATGACCTTGCCGTTCGCGTTACGCGCAGCGCGTCCGATCATCTGGATGAGCGAGCGTGCAGAGCGGAACAGTCCTTCCTTATCCGCATCAAGAATGGCAACGAGCGTGACCTCCGGTAAATCGATCCCCTCGCGGAGCAGATTGATCCCAACCAGTACGTCGAACACGCCGAGGCGCAGATTGCGAATCAGCTCCGTGCGTTCCATGGAATCAATGTTGTGGTGGATATACTGCACGCGTACGCCCTGTCCATCGAGATATTCCGTAAGATCCTCTGCCATCTTTTTGGTGAGCGTGGTGACAAGGACACGTTCCCCGCGAACAGTTCTAGCGCGGATTTCGGACAGCACATCGTCAACCTGCGTTTCGATTGGGCGCACTTCCACATCGGGATCGATCAACCCCGTCGGACGGATAATCTGCTCCACAACCTGCGCCGAATGGGACAGTTCATACTCGGCAGGCGTTGCGGAAACGAGGATGGTCTGGTTCAGCTTTTTCTCAAACTCATCAAATCGGAGCGGACGGTTGTCATAAGCGGAGGGCAGCCGGAATCCATACTCGACGAGGTTTTCTTTCCGGGCGCGGTCCCCGCCGCTCATACCGCTGACCTGCGGAATGGTAACGTGGCTCTCATCGACAAAAAGGAGGAAATCACGCGGAAAATAGTCGAGCAGTGTATACGGTGTGGATCCGGGATCACGTCCCGCGAATACGGCAGAGTAGTTCTCAATCCCGGAGCAGTATCCTATCTCGCGGATCATTTCCATGTCGTAGCGGGTTCTCTCCTCCAACCGCTGCGCCTCCAGAAGCTTATTCTGCGACCGGAAGAAGTCGAGTCGATTCTCCAGTTCCTCCTCAATGCGGGCGAGATAGATCTCCTTGCCGGCAGGATCCATAACATAGTGGGTGGCGGGGTAGATGGCGACGTAATTGAGGCTCTGAAGGATCTTTCCGGTGAGCGGCTCAAACTCCAGAACACGGTCAACCTCATCGCCGAAAAACTCCACGCGGATCGCCCGTTCGGAATACCCTGCGGGATACACATCCAGGGTGTCGCCGCGCATACGGAAATTGCCGCGAACGAAATTGGCATCGTTGCGGTCATATGAGGACTGCAGCAGCAGTGCGGCAAGCTCGTTGCGGGAGATTTCCATACCCGGCCGCACGCCGATAACCTGCCGTTTATACTCCTCCGGCGGGCCGAGGGAATAGATACACGATACACTCGACACGATGATGACATCGCGCCTTTCAAACAACGCGGAAGTCGCGCTGTGGCGGAGTTTATCGATCTCGTCGTTGATGGACGAGTCCTTTTCAATATAAATATCCTTTCCCGGCACATACGCTTCGGGCTGATAATAATCGTAGTACGACACAAAATATTCCACGGCGTTATCAGGGAAAAAGGCGCGGAACTCCATACAAAGCTGTGCCGCCAACGTTTTATTGTGCGCCAGCACCAATGTCGGGCGGTTCATCCGTGCAATGACGTTCGCCATGGTAAACGTCTTGCCGGAACCCGTTACGCCAAGCAGCGTTTGATACCGCATTCCGGCGTCCAATCCGGCGCACAGCTTATCGATCGCCTCAGGCTGATCCCCCGTCGGCTGATACGGCGCGTGTAATTGAAATTGATCTTTCATGGTTATCCAATATCCCCTATGGGCAACGGCGTTTGTAGCGATGCATCCGCAGAAAACGGTGTATAAGCCATCCCTGCATCGGCGTTTTTCTTATGGTTCCGCGTCCAGACGGAGTTGTCCGTCGTCTTCCTCCGCAGGGAGGCGGCTTAATCCCGTATAGACCGGGCAGGTGGTACCGGTGGTATCCGGGGTGTCCGTGAAGGACAGGATACACATTGGCGCAAACTGCACAGTATGACGGAGGAGACGGGAAAGCGGTTTTTCGGCGTTTGTCAGGGTGACAACGACGGGCTGTATCGATTGGATGAGGGATAGCGGAGTATGCGCGGAAAAATCCACGCTATTTCGCCGGAGAAGGTTTGCGTCGCGGTCGAAATTCTCGCGGTTGATGAGAAGGATTCCGATGCCATCCGTTGCAATATAGCCCTTCAAGCCGTCCTGATCGGCACTGTCGTACACGCGAATCACGGGAACGGCAAGTCGATACTGCTCCGCAAAATGCGCCGTATAGACCTCCATCGCCTGCCGAACCTGCTCCCGCTCGGTGAGACTGCGGACGGCGACGAGAAATTTGCGTACACCGCGTCGGATGTGGAGAGCAAAGATCACTTGCACCGCCGCGTAAATCCGATCGCACGGACGGCAGGCAAAGGAATACACTCGATTTTCCCGCGCCGTCTGCGGAATCTCGTCCCCGCTATGGCAGAGCCGCCACAGTCGTTTGTCCGCCGCAAACGCACGTGGATCCGGCAGCCCGTTTCCGAAGCCCATCTCCACACCGGTCAGACACAATTGCTCTTCGCCGGGCATTGCGAACGGTACGCCGCGGAAAGACAATGTACCTTGATACTCCGGATCGACCGCCAGATCGCCGCCGAACAGAGTCAGAGCCGTTTTTACGATCGCATCTGCTGTTTCCGCCGCCTTTTTCGACATCGTATACACCTCGTTTCCGCCGATATATCCTATATTCATCTTATTATAACATAAAAACACCCGTTTGTCCACCGCGCGCGTGGATTTTTTCACAATATCTGTCTCGCGGAAACAAAGGTACCTACGACATAAAATGTGTATTCTTCCTCTGGAGCGGCATAGGCATTACACTCGTCACCTTGCCCAAGATTCCTAGCCAATCTCCGCTCGCCTTTGGCTTTTTCCCTCTTGCGCGTATCCGGCTGTTGTGGTATAATTATACGCATAGTTGCAATTTTATCCGCAAATGAGGTAATAGTATGCAGGAACAGAAAAAGACGACGGGGCTGGGAATCTTCTTTCTCATCCTGACCGCCGTTGTGTGGGGCTTTGCTTTTGTCGCACAGACCGTCGGCAGCGATCACGTCGGCGCATTTCTCTTCAACGGAATCCGATTTACGCTTGGCGGGCTGTCCCTCCTGCCTGTGATTGCGTTATTTGAAAAGAAAAATCCCGACCCGGCAGCGCACCAGAAAGCCATGCGTACCACCATTATCGCCGGGATTGTCTGCGGGATTCTTCTTTGCAGCGCGTCTACTCTCCAGCAGTACGGCATTGAGCTGTTCCAGAAGGCCGGATTTCCCGATTCCTCTGGTCGCGCCGGATTTCTCACCGCGCTCTATATGGTGCTGGTTCCGCTGTTCAATCTTGCGTTCGGCAAAAAGGCGGGGCTGTTCACGTGGATCGGCGTTGGATGTGCCGCGATCGGACTCTTTCTCGTCTCCGTCTCCGCTGCGTTCACCATCGCCCTGGAGGATCTCGTCGTCCTCGGATGCGCTGTTCTCTTCGCCGCGCATATCCTCGTCATTGACCGCTTCGGCGACACCCTGTACTCTCTCCGCTTCTCTATGATCCAATTCCTCGTCTGTGCTCTGCTGAGTCTCGCCGCGTGGGGAATCACCATCGCCGCTGGAATTCATACGCAGGAATCCATCGCGGATCTGAAAGCGGCTCTCATTCCCCTCCTCTATGGCGGATTCATGTCCGTCGGCGTGGCGTATACCTGTCAGGTTCTCGGTCAGAAGCGCGCGGATCCCGCAATCGCCTCCGTCATTCTGTCGATGGAATCCATGTTCAGCGTGATCGGCGGTGCACTGATTCTGAAGGAGCGGATGACGGCAAGAGGCTATATCGGCTGTGCCCTCATCTTTCTCGGCGTGCTGTGTACCCAGGTGAAGATCAAAAAGAAGAATTAAGGAAACGCTGATGTAAGGTTGTTTTCACGCAAAAAAGCCCACAAGTCAAAGCCTTTTTCGCATGAAAACTCGCATTATTCAGCTTATCCTTCAGGAAACGCTGATGTAAGGTGATGTATTCAGCGCATCCTAAAAAGAAAGGAATATGGAAAAATACCGCCCGTACCGGGAATATCCCGACCCCCAAAAGTTAGACCAAAGAACTAACGAATGGAGGTCGGGATAGAAAATCCAGTATAAGCGGTATTTTTTGTCCTGTAAAGAGAATTCACACTGTTTTCGTGCCTGACTGGAGCGACTGTTCTCCCCTCTCGTTTCCCTTATCCGGCGATCTCCGCAGCGATAGCTTCCCCTGCGGCATCGCTGGAGGAAACGCAGTAGATGACATATTTGCCTGCCTGTTCAACAACAGCATAATCCTCAAGACGGTATTTTTCGTCCGGGTTGTAGTCTGTAAAGGCACGCTTCTGATCGGCCAGACGCTGCTCCGCAAGTCCCAGTCCCACAGCTGCCGCATCGGTGTCTGCAAATGCAAATAACCCGATCTCCTCCGGCGTGGCTCCGCTTCCGGCGTATACCCGCGATTCCACGGCATCCGAGATGCCATACATATTTGCGACCATTGAATCCGGTACTTGGTACAGTTCCTCCGAAAATTCACCCGCCATCAGAATCACGTTCGCAAAATCCGACAGCTCCAACTCGACATTCGGATTCACCTCCGTCTCCTTTTCACCGCATCCCGACAGTGCGAGCATACACACCGCAAGAATCCCGATGATCCCGCGTGTCACCCTATTTTTTCTCATATAGCAATTCCTCCTTGCCTGTTATTCCGCGTTTGTATCTGCATCCGCCGCCGGATCCACAGCCGTCACGATTTTTACCGGCACCACATGTGTCCGCAAATACGCCAGCCATTGCTTGCAGAGATCATAGCTCACATGAATTCCATCCCGCGCGGCTCCCTCCGGCAATGCGCCATCCTCCCCCGCCATAAAACTGAGGTCGATATAGAACACCTCTTTTTCCGCGCACATATCGCGCAGATAGCTGTTGTACAGGTTGATCTTGTCGTTCTTCACATACTCGTGCGTGTCCGACACCGATTTCGACACGGGAATAATCGACATCACATAGATCACCGCGTCCGATCGGATCTCCCGAATCGCGTCCACGATCTTGCCGTAGCACTTCGGAAACGCTTCGGCATTCGGCCATCCCGTTTCGTTGATTCCCAGCATGACGTATACCTTCGCAAATTCCGTACTCCGCAGCGCATCCATCGCCGTGACCTTGTCGCCATCCTTGTTGATGACTTCGCTTGTGAATATCGTTTCCGTTGTCAGGCCCTTGTACGCGTAGCACGTGATATTCGACAATCCGCATTGGAGCGCGAAACCCTCCATCCGCGAGTCGCCTAAAAACACCGCATCTGCAAAATACTCGTCCCCCACAGGGTCACCGCTGTCTGGTACGGGAGACGTGTAATCATACCCCTCCGGCATCAGCTGCACCGTACGGATCAGCGTAGCGGAATCCCGTGTCTCATGTTCTACTCTCGACTCCGCCTCAGTTTCCTTGGGCAACGGTTCCATCGGTTGATCGGCTCCGGTGGACGTAACGCTCGTTCCCTCCGGCGTGACGATTGTACTTTCCGCAATCGTCTCCGGGCAGGCGGTCGTCTCCGTTTTCCACTGCGTTTCCACATCCGATTTGCCGACCTCATTCCCTGTAGATGACCTCGTCTCCTCGTCCACTTCCGTCTCCGGTTTTAAAATATGGAGGGAAAACGGCACCGTACCACTCTTGAGTACCCCGTATATTCCGGTCAGAAGGCAACATACGCACAGGAAAACAAGAATTGCGATGAGCTGTTTCCCGCCGCGCGCGCCTGTCGAAGCTTCGCGGGTGTTTCTATATCTGTTTTGTTTTTTTTTCATTCGATTGCATTCTTTCTATCCGTGCGATGAGACGGCTGCTCTGGCATAAAGGTACCGCCTGTTTCCCATTCTATAAAGACGTGCGATACGGCGGTTTGTTCCCGAATTTTCCACTTTTTATCTGCGGAAACGCTGAATTCACCTTTCATCAGCACTTCCCTTTTCCCATATCCGGACGGTTCGGATCCGCAGGGACGCGCTTGTTTGACGACTCCCGCATCCGTCATTCGACCGTTTTCGATACGCTACTATATAATCTTACTGTCATTTTTCATCGATGTCAAGATAGAGGACGGATTCTTTTCTGAAAATTAACAATGCGCCATGGCATTGGCGTATATCACAGTTTTACCATATCTCTTTTGAGATTATTTCGGTCATTTCAACCATCGGTGCATATATGCCAAAAAACTGAAATTTACTGCTGGTATTTTGTCGGGAGATATGGTATACTTATATCCGGGAATCATTCTTTTTCCTCGTATCATCAGGCATTATTCCATGCTCTGCCGTGCAACAGCTATGAATATTCAAAAAAAGGAGTGACAGATCCATGAAAACAAACGCTTTTTTGTATGACTATGCAGTGCTTCTCGGCGTAGATGGCGCGGGAGCCTTCTTCCGGGATGCGAAAACGCCCAATCTTGACCGGATCTTCGCAAACGGTGCGGTAAGCTATCATGTACATACTGCGGAGCCGACAATCAGCGCGGAATGCTGGGGTTCCATGCTTCTCGGCGTAACGCCGGAGGTTCATCGACTGACCAATACCATCGTATCCTCCCGACCGTATGATACACATTCCCTCTTTCCCTCCATCTTCCGGGTAATCCGCGAAAACGATCCGACCGCCCGACTCGCCTCGTTCTGCAACTGGAATCCCATCAACTACGGGATCATCGAGGACGACCTCGGGGTACATAAGGAAACCGGATTGGACAGCGAGATCACGGACAAGGCGGTGGCGTATCTCAAAGACGGCGCGCCGAAATTTCTGTTCATGCAGTTTGACGAAGTGGATGCGGCGGGTCACGGAAACGGATACGGCACCCCCGGACACATTGCACAGATTGAGACGACAGATGGCTATATCGCGAAAATCTACGCGGCGTATGAACGGCTGGGTATCCTTGAGAACACGCTCTTTATCGTCACCGCGGATCATGGCGGCACGCCCGGCGGCTCACATGGCGGTGTCAGCGATGCGGAAAAATACGTCATGTACGCTGCGGTCGGGAAAACGATCGCACAGGGAGAAATCGGCGAGATGGAAATTCGGGACAACGCGGCAATCCTCGCGCACGCTTTTGGATACGCACAACCAGATTCGTGGACGGCGCGGATCCCCGACGGTGTTTTCAAAGGAATTTCTGCCGGGGAGCGTCCGGTGTACGAAATTTCCTACCTTTATCCGCACCGGATGCACACTGCCCAGCCGACTCCCACGAACATCCCGCCGATTTCGGACGCGCGTGTGTACCTTTCCTTTGACGGCACCATAGACGATGCACGGGGCAATCGGACGGAGAAGCACGGCAAGCTCTATTTCGTAGACGGTTATTTCGGCTCCGGGATCCGTCTGGACGATGGCTATGTCACTCTGCCGGATATACACCTCGGAACGCAGAGCTTTTCGGCAGCGTTCTGGCTGAAGGCGGGAATGGTCGCAGGCGATCCGGTTATTTTCGGAAACAAGGACTGGCACAGCGGCGTGAATCCAGGTTTTGTGCTGGCGATCTCTGGTTCCTCCCTCCAATTCAACCTCGGCAATGGGGTACATCGGATGGATCTTGCCGCCCCGCTGCCGATCGATTTCCGCGATGGTTGGGTGCATGTAACCCTTGTCGTGGATCGGGAAAAGTCCGAAATTCGTCTGGCTTACGATTGCGGTGTGCCTTACACGGCAAAAATACCGGAAGCCCTGCGCACTCTATCGTTCGACACGGCGTATCCCATCCACATTGGGCAGGACGGCACCGGGTCCTATCCGCATCCGCTGTCCTGCGTACTGGATGACTTGATACTCGCGGACGGTAAATTAGAAGGAGCGGAGCTGGACACACTGGCAAAGCACTACGGTATTCGGTAAGGGAAGGCCCCAAATATATGATTCCGGCGTTTCGCCGGGAAAACAGGAAAACGGATCCGTTTTCCGGGGAAAATTTTCCCGGAACGGATCCGCATTTTTCCTGCGTAATTCAGTTAGTGTAATTGTCGAAATAGCCTTGCACCAGAACGACCGGGGTTCCCTTATCGCCGGAGCCGCTAGTCAGGTCGCAGAGAGAACCGATCAGGTCGGTCAGACGGCGCGGTGTGGTACCCTGCGAGGTCATATCGCCTGTGAGATTTTCCTTCTTCTCCCGGATACGCGCGGAAATTGCGTTGCGGAGTGCCTCACCGGACAATGCGCTGAAATCGTTGTCGGCCAGATATTTAAGCTTCAGCTCGTTCGGTGTTCCGTTCAGTCCCTCCGTGTATGCCGGAGATACGCACGGATCCGCCAGTTCCCAGATTTTGCCGACCGGATCCTTGAAAGCACCGTCGCCGTAGACCATTACCTCAACGTGGCATCCGGTTTCCGCAAGGATCCGTGCCTGTACGCCTTCCACCAGTCCCTGTGCATCGCGCGGGAAGAGCTTCACGGTGTCCTCCGTCGATTTGTTGGAACCGAGCAGACCGAATTTTTCGTTATAGCCGCTGCCGCTCACGCTCTCCGAAAGAATATCATCCAGTCCGCATATCACCTCGGCACCCGCCGCTTTCAGAAGTCGTTTGGTTCTCGCACGGGTGTGGATGTCGCAGGTCAGGACATTTTTCGTATATTGGAGAATGGTTTGCGGACGGTTTGCAAAAATGATCTCCGCCTCTGCACCGGATTCCCGGATGAGATTTTCGTAGTAACCGACATAATCCATTCCGGTAAACGGATGTCTGTTGTCGCCAAACAGTTCCCGATATTTTTCCAGCGTCAGCACGTCGCTGTACGGGTTGATCCCCGCAGCGTCAAGCTGATCATAGGATACCAGTTCGTTGCCTACCTCATCGGATGGGTAGCTGAGCATCAAAACAATCTTCCTTGCGCCGGCGGCAATACCGCGCAGGCAGATAGCAAAACGGTTGCGCGACAGAATCGGGAAGATCACGCCGATGGTTCCGCCACCGAGCTTTTTCCGCACGTCTGCGGCAATGTCCGCCACAGTCGCGTAATTGCCCTGTGCGCGCGCCACAATGGATTCCGTCATGGCGATCACGTCGCGATCATGAAGCGAAAAGCCCTCCGCACGCGCCGCCTCCAGAACGCTTTCGGTGACAATGGAGCAGAGATCGTCTCCCTTGCGGATGATGGGACAACGGATGCCCCGGGATACAGTGCCGGTACGTCTTTCCATATCGATTGATTCCTCTATTTCACAAAAAATACCGCCATTCGCGGGGATATGGATATAGTATAGCATAAACGAAAGTAGAAATCAAGGGATCGCGAAACGTTTACCACAATCAACGTCCAACGAACGAAATCCCCTGGAGAACACCATACCCAATTGGTGTTCTCCGGGGGATTTTTGTCTTCTCTATAGTATTGTTTCACTGCGTATTTTCCAGCACCGCGTTGATGGTCTTTTCCATTGCGGCGGTAGTTGCCTTCGTTACTCCCTCAAGGGCGGACACGATGTCCGTTTTTCCTGCCGCGGACTGGGTACCAGGAATGTCGAAAACACCGCCCCAGCCATAGAAATTGCCCAGTTCAAAGACGCGGGATGCAAAGATAATATCGAGCATTGCGGAGGATTCCTCATCACGCGCCGCCTTTGTCTTCAGCGTCACATCGTAGTACGCCGGAGTCAACGTATACATGGATTCCGCGGAGAGAGCCTCCAAAATGATGCCCGTGCGCTCCATATCCTCTGTCGTTTTCGGCACCGCAAAGAAATTCGCACCCCAGGTGCTGACAACATTGTAGTACTTCTCCTGCGATTCGTCAAACTTCGGCGTGGGCAGAATTCCAAAATCTGCTTCCATCTCCCGGAACAGCGTGACCCGGTTCAGCCCGACATACGAGAACAGGCACCGCCCCTCCGTAAATACGGCGTCGAGCACGTCCCAGCTGCCCGCCTTGCCGATTGTGAAACAGATCTCCGTGTTGTCGTTGATGGCACTTGCTTTCGCGTATGCATCCACGTACCGTTCCGACAGCACGTCCAGAATCGGCATATCGTTTTCGTCCTTCGCAAAGCACCGCGCACCCGCGCCGATCATGTAGCCCATCACATCAAAGCCTTCGCCGACGTTGCCCCACTGATCGCCTGCATCTCTGATTCCGTCACCGTTTAAGTCAATAGACGCCGCTTCCATCGCGGAAAGAAGCACATCCTGCGTCCACGTGCCTTCATTGACCATATCATAAAAGCTGCCCAGCCCCAAATCCTCCGCGATCGCCTTATTGAAGAGAATACTCCACGTCGCATCGTTGTCCATGATGTTCAGCTCGCCGCAGGAAACGAACAGCTTATGTCCGATGGAAAGAGACGCATTCGCGTTCTGATCGTACCACGGGTTCGTCAGATCCATATACGGCATTGCGCTCAGGTCAAGTAACATACCGTCCGTGATCATCGGGTTGATACTGTTCCCCGCCAGGATCACGTCAAAGGAATTCTCACCGGCCTGTACCGCCTTGCGCGCGTTTGCCACAGGATCCCCGGATTCCGCCGGCAGTTCCTCCATCTTGAAGTTATACTTTTCACAGATCGCTGCGTTTCGGTTGTACACAGCATCGTTGATGGCTTCCCCGGTCAGTTCAGCGGCATAGAAATCACGCGAGCTCCAGTGGCTGCTTGCCGTCCCCTTTGTCATCCCACGAAATGTGTATCCCTCAAAATCACGCTCCGGCAGATCGGGTAAAAGTTTCTCCGTCTCCGTTTCTGCGGGCACGGTATCGCCCTCGGAGGCAGTGTTTTCTGTCACATCGGGCGCATCGTTCTCGGATGTGGACGCACATCCCGTCGCAGCGCAAAGCATTGCACAGAATAACATCATACAGATAGCCTTTTTCATAGATGCATATCCTTTCACAACATTGTATTTTTTATAGTATAGCACAAACAAAAAAGGAAGTCAATAGATGACGACACTTGTAGTTTCCCAAAATATAGAGGGATGTGCCGTAAAAATCGCATTTCACAGGCATACAAAAAGGCTCCCCCGCGCGGGAGGAGCCTTTTTGTAGTTAGTTGAGGAAACGCTACTATCAGATTGATTTGTACAGCGCAGCCTTAGAACAATATGACGATCAGCTCGGACACCAGTACCACCGAAATCAGCGCAATCGGGTAGGTAGCAGCGTAAGCGGAGGCGACGTCGTCCGTACCGGCTACGTGAATGAGCGTACCGAGGGCCGGAGTCGAGGTCATACCGCCGGTGATGGAGCCGAGGGAGTTGAGCAGACTCATTTTCAGCGCCTTTCTTGCCACGAAATAGCCGACAATCATCGGAAGCGTGGTGATGAGGATGCCGTACAGGAAGTATACCGCCTTGAAGTAGCGCACGAAGTTCATACCGCCCGCGATGCCGGCGCCAATGAGGAACAGCATCAGACCGAATTCGCGGAAGTTTTCGAGCGTCTTTTTCTGCGGCATGATACTCACAGGTCCAATATGACCGAAGTGACCGAACAAAAGAGACGCGAGGAGCGTACCGCCCGTTGTGGTGAGAGAAAAAAGCTTGAAGAATTTCACACTGCCGATGAGAACGCCAAGAACCGCAGCCAGTGCAAAGGGCATCAGCCCGAAGTCATCCATCTCAATGAGCTTGCGGGAAGAATTCTTATCTTCTTTTGAAACATCTACCGCAGTCAGCTTCTGCCGTTCCTCATCCATATTGGCATGTACAAATTTCGGCATGAGCTGCACAAACAGCACGACGCCGATAACGCCGAAGAGGTACGCAATACCGTAGCCAACCGTAACCGCGTCCGTGTACTGCGGCTGTACGGCTTCCTTGGTCGCGGAGAATGCCGGCGTCGAGGTCAACGCCCCGGAGAGAATGCCGGTAACAATCGCCGTGATCTGTGCGGGGTCCGTAGCATTTCCCGCTTCCAAAAGTCGGTCTATATATACGCACAGAACTGCCGCAACGCCGCCCGTCAGGATGATGACAAGTCCGAGCAGCACATAGGATTTAAAGTTCTTCTTCATATTCTTGAAGAAGTTCGGACCCGCGATGAAGCCGACAGAGGTCACGAAAAGGATCAGACCGAGGTTCTCTATCGTTTTTAGTGCCTCAGACGCGTATGCAACCTCACCGATGCGGATGCGTTCCGTAAATTCCTGTCCGAAAATCGCGCCGTACACCAGGGCGATAATGAATACGCCAGCCGTACCGAGCGACACGCCCTTAATCGTAATACGCCCGAGCATATAGCCGAACGTGGCGATGATGAAGACCGAAATCAGCAGAAAGCTGACCGATCCCAAAGAAAATGAAACCATAATTGTCTCCCGCTGTGATGCACACAGCTCACCGGATTCCGCCGGGTCGGTAAAAAAATTTTCTGAAAGCGTTTTGGAATATGCGATGGCACAGATTCCATTCCCACTCCGGATTACCGTTTGGTGTAATCCGGCAGGAGTTT